>NZ_JAKEVN010000110.1:0-14108 GCF_022398505.1 Pseudoalteromonas sp. Isolate3
GGATTTAAGTTGGTTAACTATCGCGTCTCGGTTCGCATTTAAAATTGTCTGAGTTATAATCCGCCAATTATTTTTAACGGCACGCATCGCGTGCCGTTTTTTAACTTAAGTAGTTTTTAATGAGTGAAAGTGTGGATAAATACGCCGACATAAGACCTTACAATGATGATGAAGTAGCTGATTCAGTAGCGCGTTTGATTGCTGATAATGCCTTTGTAGATGTAATCGCTAAGTATAACCTACCGCGCTTTTTATCGAACTTCCCATTTCTTACTCGTCCATTGGTACGCAGCCAACTGCGTAAAAAATGGGGTAACACCTCATCGGTTGAGCAAGTTCAGCATGAAGTGGCTGATTATTTAAATAAATTAATTACCCGTACGACTTCAGAAGTGACGTTTTCTGGCATAGATAAACTAGATCCAAAACAAGCCTACTTATTTATCTCTAATCACCGCGATATCGTGCTTGATCCTGCGCTGGTGAATTGGGGCTTGTTTAAGCACAATATGCCGACAGTGCGCATCGCAATTGGTGATAATTTACTGCAAATCCCTTATATCACTGAGTTAATGCGTTTAAATAAGAGCTTTATTGTGAAGCGTTCAGCGAAAGCACCCAAAGAGATGCTAAAAGCGCTGTCGCAGCTGTCTGCTTATATCTATGACTCACTCGCTGAAGGCCACTCAATTTGGATAGCGCAAAAAGAAGGCCGAGCAAAAGACGGTTTTGATCAAACAGATCCAGCCCTTCTTAAAATGTTGCAGTTACAAGGTCGCAAGCAGAAAAAAGAATTTGCTGAATATGTGCGTGAATTAAAAATAGTGCCAGTGTCTATCTCTTATCAATACGAGCCGTGTGCGATTGCTAAAGCGAAAGAGCTTTATCATAAACAGCAACATGGTCAGTATATTAAACAACAAGGTGAAGACATAGCAAGCATTGTTGAAGGCTTTAGTACAGCCAAAGGTCATGTGCATTTAGCTTTTGGTGAGCCAATTGAATCAGGCTGTGAATCGCCTGAGGAGCTTGCAAAAACGATTGATCAGCAAATAGTTGATTCGTTTTTCTTACACCCAGGTAACTATATAGCGGGTGGTTGCACGCAAGCTATAATTGATGAAGAAGATGCGGCTGCCTTTAATGAGCGCATGGCGAAAGTGCCAGAAGAGTTAAAACCTCTTGTATTAGCGATGTATGCAAAACCATTTCATCGTAAAGCAGAACTTGCTACAAGCGAGTCTGAGTAAGCGATACAGTTAGTTTAAGAGGCCACTTTTTAAAGTGGCTTTTTTTATGGTTAATTTTCAGGCTATACTTTTAATATTCTTTATTAACCGGCATTTGTGATGCAACAAATTGAAATATTTGAAATTCCAAGCCCTTGCAAAGGGATATGCCAAGTTAATAACCGAGGCTATTGTAAAGGCTGCTATCGCAGTCGGGATGAGCGTTTTTATTGGAATAAGTTTACTAACGCGGAAAAGCGTAAAGTGATTAGCTTATGCCAACAGCGTTACAAACGTTACCTTCAGAAAAAACAGCAAGCACAACAGCAGCAAACAAACCCTGAGCAAGGTGGTTTTGATTTTTAAAATTCAGTGAGGTGGTATTTTGATTTTAGAAAGTGCACCGTACCGTTTTCATCAAGCTTTTTGAGTACCATGGTCAGTTGTGGAATTATTGCTTTATGGCGTTTGTGAACAAAGTGATAGCTCTGCATTGGCATTAACACTTGTTTATGAAAGGCTGTTTGATTAAAGTTTGGGTGCTTAGTTGACAGTAAAAAGTCTAGCAATATTGTCCCTTCAACACGTTTTTGTGTTAGTAAATTAAGCTGAGCAGTGACATTTCTGACTTTGATAACATCACCATTAAATGGGTGACGTTCGATATAACTCTGTGCAGCTGGGTAGCTTGATTGAATTGCTAAAGACTTGAGCTCTTCGTATTGACATTGCTGGCAATTTTTCAGCAGAACTAAATTAAAATCAAAAAGCGGATAATCGACTTTCAATAAATTAGGATAATTATCCTTAACATCAGCAATGCGACCTAACTGTCCATCGAGCACACCTTGGTTAGCGGCCACTAAAGCATTTTGATGATTGAAATCGATAATATGGACCTCATAACCTATTTCCTTATAAGCCATTTTCATTAAATCAATAACATAGCGAGCTTGTGGTGTATCGGCAGGACGATTAAAAATCAGTAAGTTTGTGCTGGCGTTACTTAAGAAGCAAAAAAGCAGCAAAAATAAGGCAAATCCGTAATTAAGATACTTCGACAACGTGCATTCCTTGCGTACATAAATTGCTCGTTAATCTACTTATATGTGCCTCCAAAATCAAGTTTTTCGTGGTCTTTTTAGCCTAATAAAAGCGATTAAAGCGGTCTAATTTTGTTATACTTGATAAATCAAAAAATTTATTGCTGAGAAAGTATGAGTTTCAATTTATGTAAATTGCCGCGAGAGCAAAAATATCAAATTCAATTGGATTACGAAGCGTCTTTTTGGGCCTATCAAATAAAGCGCGGAAAAAACACGCGTGAGGGCGTTTATACTGCAATAAACAATCGCCCTATCTCTGAGCAAGCTTTTCTTAAGCAGCAATTTGAGCATTACCTTTCGCTAATGAGCTAACATGGCAGACTTCAGATTTTGTTTACTTGAGCCGATTAAAACGCCCTTAGTAAATAAATTTTATGACAAAAACAATGCCCGTGGTCGAGCGACCAAAGCTGATCAGGTGTGGGTTGTTTACAAAGAGTTAGAAATAATTGCTGCCTGCCGGGTTCAAGACCAATCAGGACAATTGTTTTTGTCTACTCTTTATGTTGATGAAATGTGGCGGGGTCAAAAGGTAGCCTCACAATTGCTTACTGCTGTAGCTGATGCACAAAAAGGAACCGTTTTTACCTTCGTGTACCAAAATCTGATTGATCTTTATCTACAAAATGGGTTTAACTATGCATTAACATTACCCAATTCTTTGCAATCGTTGTTTGAGGTATATGCGCATCGAAAAGTAGTTGCGATGCACTTTACGCGTGACACAGTGCCAAGTTAGCAATTTGGAACGTCAATGACTAAGTTCTTCTCCAGTATAGCGTTATTTTTTATTTTGACTTGTGGCTTGTTTAGCCATTCTGCCTTTTCCCAGGTAAAACGTTTATCAACAAGTGAAGGCTTATCACAAAGTTATGTTAACACCATGCTCATCGATAATAGTGGATACTTATGGTTATCGACTGAAGGGGGCCTCAATCGTTACGATGGTTATCAGGTTGTGCATATCAAAGGCCCTAATGGTGAACTTGAAGACTCAATCATTGACCGTATTTACCAAGACCCGCAAGGTTATATCTGGATAGCTTCCCTACAAGCGGGTTTATTCCGTTATGATCCCACCACCGACACTTATCAGCAGTTTATTGCTAAACCGACCACTGAAGAGCAAATTTTTATTGAGTCAGTGTTTAGTATGGTGGCGGTTGATGACAAAACACTATGGCTAGGGCGTGGTTGGGATTTTGCCAAGCTAGACTTAGAAACGAAAAAAATCACCTCTATTTTTGAAATTCCTGAGCGGGTAAAAAGCAGTGTTATACGTGAACTTTACGCGTATCAAGGTTTTATCTTTATGGGCACTAGCAATGGCGCTTATGTTTATGAACTTGCATCTGGCAAGGTCCGTAAGTTAGAACATTTGCAAAATGAGCCAAGCCACATCTACCAAAACTATGTGAAGTCATTCTCGGTGATAAACAACAATACTTTGTTAGTTGGGGCTGTGAGAGGACTATATCAGGTAGATATTAGTAATTTGCAAGCCATGTTTGATACTCCTGACATCGCCTTTAAAAATAAATCACTGATCAGTGATTTGAATATTTGGAAGATTATTCCAGAGGCTAACTCAGTTACCTTAGGCACTGATAAGGGCTTATTTGAATATAACCTAGAAACTGGCGAGTTAGTTAAGAATATGCGCTTAAAAGAAAGTGGCTATACTCTAGCTGATACCAGCATTATTGATATAGTGAAAGACCGTTCTGGTGGGATGTGGCTAGCAACCAAAAATGACGGTGCCTTTTACCAATCTTATGATAACTACAACTTTATCAATGTTACAGCCAATACATTAAAGGGTGATGGATTATCTCATCATTCAATTTGGAGTATTACAGAGTTTCAAAATCGCCTTTGGCTTGCTACGCATAATGGTTTAACAGCGGTTGATTTAGAAACTTACGAAAGCGAGGTTTTCTTAAAGGATTATCAAGTCGATCTTATTACAACTGAGTTTAGTATCTACCAAGTAATGCCCTATAAAGATAAGCTATGGTTACATACCAATCGAGGCGTTTTAAGTTTTGATCCGAAAACAGGGCAGGCAACACCAGTAAAAGCGGCAGATCCAGAGAAACAGGTTTTAATTAATGATTGGGTTCATGGCATATTGTTGATGCCATCGGGTGACCTTTACTATGTTCATCCTGATTACGGCATGTTTGTTTATAATATTGATAGCCAAAAAGTCACCCGGTTAGGCGGTAAATTTGATGAGTTTGAGCCGTTCTTAGCTTACGGTTTTTTGCCTGCATTATCATCTAACCCAGAGGCACCTCTATTTTATAATGCAGGTATTCTCTATCAAGTAGATCCTAACACATACGAACTAACCACGATTTATACAGTCCCAGAGCAACACGAAAATGTGGCTGTGAATGTGATGTCATACATCATAGATAACAACAATGTACTGTGGTTATCATTATCGAATTTTGGTTTGATTGGTTTAGATGCCGATACTTATGAACATATTTACACAATTGATTTAGAAAAGAATAAGTTAGGTACATTGCTTTACGATATGGTACTTGATGAAGCGGGCATGATATGGATGAGTAGCCACAAAGGATTATGGCGACTAAATCCAAATAATCTGCACTTTCAACAGTTTACTGGCTCAGAGGGGTTATTCTCAACCGAGTTTAATAGTGGTGCATTTACTAAGCTTGAATCAGGGCAAATTGTCTATGGTACGTTAAAAGGATTTACTTACTTTTATCCAATGGATAACCACTATCAGCAAGCTTTAATTGATCACGTTAATATCACTAATCTTGATTTGATGTCTCGTGATTTACCCGCTGAGTTAAAACAGCCAATCGACAGTGTTGTCCTTGAGCATGATGATATAGGATTAGAAGTTGCGTTTTCGGCAATGGCATTCAATTATCAAGAGCGTATTATTTATGAATATCAGCTTGGGGATGGCCAAAAAACGTACACACGAAATAACAACCGTGTGTTATTCCCTAAACTCAGCGCAGGAAAATACCATCTTAAAGTTTGGGCTAAAGATCCATTAACGGGAGATTTAACGCCGCCCGCTATTTTGAATATCGAAGTAAAATACCCACTTTGGCGCGCACCACACTTCATTATTTTATATGTGATTCTGGTTGCACTATTTGTAGCTGCTTGGATATTTAGACGTAATCGAATGCAACAAATATTGCTAGCAGCTCATAAAGAAAGTAAAGAGAGTGAAGCGCGATTAAAGCTCGCTCTTGAAGGTAGTCATTCAGGTGTATGGGATTGGTCATCGCAAAGCCCAATTATTTATCAACCACGTCTTAAAAATGAGCTCGGCTATGAGACCGATAGCGTAAACTTAGATGATTATTTAGCAAAGATTCACCCACATGATAAACAAACCTTCCGTTTAGAGTGGTTAGAGTTTTTATCGACTCAAAAAGGTTATTTCAATTGTACTTACAGGCTGCGTCATGCCGATGGTAATTGGCGTTGGTATAAAGACTTTGGCAAAGTGGTTGAATGGCAAGGCAATGCTCCTGAAAAAGTAGCTGGCACTTATACGAATATGACTCGTGAGTTAGTATTTGAAGAAAATGCTCGCTTGTTTGGTGCGGCATTCGAACAAACACGAGACTGGGTATTTATCTTAGATAAAAACTTACGTATTCGAGCTACCAATAAATCCTTTCAAGATGCATTTGGTTTTCCGGCTGAGCCACGTTCTAGTCGCTCGTTAACCTTAGGGATGCCAATTCCTACACGAATTCATTACTTGCGCATTATGCAAAAGCTTAAATCTGGTGAGCACTTCTCTGCAGAAGATGTAGTTTCAGTTGCGAGCGGTGAAAAGCGCCAAGTATTGATAAAAATAAGTGCAGTAGCAGGTAATAACCGCCAACTTGATAGCTATGTGATTATTGTTACTGATATTAGCGCGCAAAAGCTGGCTGAAAGTGAGCTACATTTACTCGCTAATTATGATGCTTTAACCGGCCTACCTAATAAAACCTTGTTTAATGATCGGGTGGTCCACGCTATTGAACAGGCTGATTATCATCAAACAAAAGTGGCGTTATTAAACGTTAATATTAAGCGCTTTAAGCATTTTAATGATTCACTTGGGCGCGAAGAATCAGATGAACTAATCAAGCGAGTTGCTAAGCGCTTAAAGCATGTACTTCGCCCGCAAGATAGTGTGGCACGTTTCGATGGTGATGAGTTTGTGATCCTTGCTGAAGATTTTAAACAGCTGGATGAATTACTATTACTATGCGCTAAAGTAATGGATTGTGTTGATACACATATTGAACTGAGCCAACAAGCGGTAAAAGTAAACCTTAGCGTCGGTGTTGCTGTTTACCCAGATGATGCAAAAGACACAAAAGCGTTATTAAAAGCAGCTAATGTGGCACTTTATCACGCGAAAAGTCATGTTGAAGGGTGTTATCAGTTCTATAAGCAAGAAATGAATTTACAAGTGCAGCGCACTTTGCATTTAGAATCTCAGTTAAGTAAAGCTTACCAAGAGCACGAGTTTTGTAATTTTTATCAGCCAATAGTAAGCGCAGAAACTTGCCAAGTTGCAGGGCTTGAAGTGCTTCTACGTTGGCCGAGTAATGATGAATATAAACCTGAAGACTTCGCTAATGCCGCAGAAAGTTCAGGGCTTATTACCAAAATTATGTTGCAAACTCTATCGAGAGCATTGATTGAATTGCGCCAGTGGCGTACTACGCATCCTGATTTATATATTTCAATTAATCTCTCCGCCCTTGATTTTGAAAGCGAAAATCTGGTTGAAAAAATACATCAATCAATAAGCGCAATTAATGTACCTGCGAGTGCATTAGTTTTTGAAATCACCGAATCAGTTATGATGCATGATTCGGATAAAGCGCAGCAAAGTATGGAAAAGCTCAAAGCGCTAGGTTGTCGTATTTATATGGATGACTTTGGTACGGGCTATGCCTCACTGACCTATTTAAAACGTTTCCCGGTCGATGTACTGAAAATTGACAAGAGCTTTGTTAATGACATCGGAGTCGATAAAGGCGATGAGGCTATCATTAACTCAACACTTACCCTTGCAAAAAGTTTAGGTAAAGAGTGTGTAGCTGAAGGAGTTGAAAATCGCACCCAGTTACAATTCTTACGTTCTTTAGGGTGTGAGTATTTCCAAGGTTATTTGTTCAGCAAACCTGTGGCGGGAGACGAAGTGAAAGCGCTTTTAGATACACAGTGGAGCGATGAGTTTTTAGGGTAAAGCTAAACGCTTTACCCTTTTAGTTAATCTTGGCGCTTTCCGCAATGGCGGCAATAAAGGCTACGATTACGGTTTTTCAGTTCGTTATGAATCGCTTTGTTCGCCTCTTGCTGACTTAACCCTAGTTTATAACGCAAGTTTTCTAAGTGTTCCTCTTCAACGGGTGAAAGATGGCCATCTTCAATAGCTTCGTGTACCGCATCGGTAAAAACTTGTCTACGTTTTCGTAGCTGCTCAGAAAAACTCGAAGCTAACAAACCGGTTGGAATTGCCACCATGCCCATACTAACGAGTGTAATAGCGCCACCAAATAAGCGACCAAGGGGGGTCACAGGCACGACATCGCCATAACCAACGGTTGTTAGTGTGACCATTGCCCACCACATTGCTGCAGGGATAGAGCCAAATTTATCGGGCTGAACATCATGTTCAATTAAATAAATACCACATGAAGCGATGATCAGCACCACAGCCATTATAAAAAATGCCGCAAGCAAGGAACTGCTTTCTTCTTTAAATGAGTTTAAAAGTAGTTGCATGGCGCGTGAATAACGAGTGAGCTTAAAGATCCGCATCAACCTAAGTACTCGTAAGAAACGTAAATCAACACTCACAAACACCATTAAAATGGTGGGTAAAATGGCAATGAGATCAATCAGCGCCATAGGCGAAAAGAAATACTTGATACGAATTTTTGTGTTTGTTAACGGGCTTTCTTTATGTGCGCTTTTATCAACACAACACCAAAGTCTAAGTACATACTCTAAGGTGAAAATACCGACAGAAATCAGCTCAATCATTAAAAATTCGTGATGATATTGTTTTGCTAAAGGGCCGACCGACTCTAAAACAATCGCCACTACATTGATCATGATCAGTGACATTAAGAACACGTCAAGTGTACGACCTATACGCCGATACTTGCCGTTGCCTTCAAAAACGCGCGCTGTGTAATTTCTTAACCGCTGCAAAATAATGATCCATTTATTAGTTTAGTTTTAGCACCATATTAATGCTGCCTTCTTCAAAATCGCGGGTGATCTTAAACCCTAGTTTTCGTGCCAGCTCAATCATGCCAGTGTTTTCCGGCAGGGTGATCCCGGCAATTTGTTTAACGCCTTGGTTTTTACAATGCTCAATCGCGGCATTCATTAGTATTGTACCGAGCCCTAAACCTTGGCAGTCAGAGCGCACCACAATTGCAAACTCTGCATCTAGCTTGTCAGGATCCATCAACACCCGAGAAACCCCTAGTGTGCAGGCTGAGCCGTTTTGCTCTTGACTGACAATAAATGCCATTTCTCGGTCATAATCAATTTGCGTCATTTTTGCCAGCTGATCATGATTAAATTGCGGTAACTCACCAAAAAAGCGCTTATATCTGTCTTCTTTACTCAGTGACTGATCAAACTCTAAATGTGCTTGTTCATCTTCAGGTTTTATAGGTCTTAATTGTGCTTGAGTGTTATTTTTAAGAGTAACTTCTTTAACCAGTTCAATAGGGTAGGGGCGAATACACAAACGTTTACGATTTGCTTTTGCTTTATAACGGCTCAGGCCAATTGTCGCATCAAGTACTAAAAATTGTCCATTGCTGGCTAAAATAGGATTTAGTTCGACACTGATTATATCGGGTTGATCGATTACAAGCTGCGAGATACGAGTTAGCAAGGCGCATAAGCGATACTTATCGACTTTTTCTGGCAGAACACGGTCTTTAAGAACGCCCTTATCGTGCGCCGCAGCAATCAAGTATTTTGCCAAGTTCATATTAAGTGGTGGTAATGCCACTGCCGCTTGAGCGAATTCAAGTCCAGTTCCTGCTTCGCCCAGTAAAATTACTGGGCCAAAGTTCGGCTCTGTTTTAATAGCTATACGCAGCTCATTCGCACCTGCTCGCGGCGCCATTTTTTGCAGTGAAAAGCCTTCTATATGGGCATCAGGGTAGGTATTTTTGATACGAAGCAGCATCGCAAAGGCTGTTTGCTCGACTTCTTGTGCATCATTTAAATTAAGTACCACGCCACCGACTTCTGATTTTGAAGGAATGCTTGGGCTGATTAGTTTTAATGCTACAGGAAAACCCAGCTCTATGGCTTGTTCTTTGGCTTCGGTTGGTGTGTAAGCAACCTCAGTTTGAATACAATCAATACCATAATGAGTGAGTATTTGGCTTGCTTCATGGGTTGATAAATAGCTTTGCTCTTCGGCTAAAAATTCATTCACCACAGCGCGAGCTGCGTCTTTATTTATCTTCGCATCATCAGTATTCGATTCAGGGGTTTGCGTTAAGTGCTTTTGGTTACGACGATAGCTCACTAAGTGCATAAATGCACCAACCGCACCTTCAGGTGTACGGTAAGTTGGAATGGCATTATTAGCGCAGACTTTACGTGCGGCATACGCAGCATCTTCACCCATAAAGTTCGTCATAACATAAGGCCGAGCCATTTTAGGGATTTTTTCTAAGGTTTCGACAATGATCTCAGCATAGTCTTCACTTGGCGCTAAAGCAGAAGGAGTGTGAATGATCAGTAAGTTTTTGACTTCTTTGGCTTGCAGCAAGATTTCTAAGGCTTGTTGATACCGTCTTGGCGCTGAGTCACCAAAAATATCCACCGGATTCGAGGTCATCTCTGATTGCGGGATCACTTTATTAAGCGCCGCTCTGGTCTCGTCGCTAAGCTCAGCTAGTTTTCCTGAGCTCTGTAATAGCGTATCCACTGCCATGACACCTGGGCCGCCACCATTTGTTAAGATAGTCAGTTGTTCGACTTTTAGTAATTTTGGGTGCATTGCCAGTGTTTGTGTAGCAGCAAAAAGCTCACGTAAGTCGTTTACCCTTAGCATACCTGCTCGCTGGAATAGCGCATCATAGACTGCATCTGAGCTTTGCTTGCCACCAGTATGGATCTCTGCAGCAAGAGCGCCCGCACTGGTTTTACCGGTTTTAATGGCAATGACGGGTTTACTAAACGCAGCGGCTCTAGCTGCGGAAATAAAACTACGAATATCTTCAATATTATCGATATACAACAAGATAGCTTTGGTTTTTGCATCTCGGCCTAAAAAGTCGAGTAACTCATCAAAGTCGATATCAAGGCAGTCACCGACAGACACAAAATATGAAAAGCCAATCTCTTTATTTTTGGCCCAATCAAGGATTGTTGAACAAACGGCCGCTGATTGGGATACAAAGGCGAGTTTTCCTGGACTGGCAATCGTATGTGAAAAACTGGCATTTAAGCCGATATGAGGAATGAGTAAGCCTAAGCAGTTAGGTCCTAGTAAAGACACATTTGCTTGAGTTGCAGCCTCTTTTAATGCTTGTTTTTGTTCTACATTTAAACCCGCAGCAATCACCACCGCATGTTTACAGCCAAGCTCACCAAGTTCATTAATGATGTTGATTAAGGTATTTTTGTTAGTACAAATAACGGCAAGGTCGGGTACTTTTGGCAGTGCAGCAATGCTTGGATAGGCTAATACCCCGTGTACAGCGCTGTGATTTAAACTAACCGGCATGATCGGGCCTTTAAAGCCCCCTTGTAGCAAATTGCGCATCACCACAAAACCCGCTCGATTAGGGGAATTTGAGGCGCCAATGACCGCGACCGATTTAGGATTAAAAAAATGGCTAATACGTTTAACGCTCATGCTGTTTCCTTCGCTTGCGCTGTTTGTTAAAACTTCAGGGTCTGTTAAGTTTAATACACCCAAACTAGAACCGACACGCTTCTAAAGTATTAAAAGTGATACTCATAAGATAACCTGTTTATAACTACTTTTCGAGTCAAAAACAGTGACCTACATCAAGGAGAAAAGCATGAATAAGACGCAACCATTTAATATCGTTATTGCAGCGTGTGCATTAGCGGTTGGTTTACTTGGATTAGGTTTTATTTTGAAAAGTGCGGCCCTTGATGTAAAGGGTATGGAGCGCACTGTCCACGTTAAAGGTTTAGCTGAAATGGAAGTGCCAGCTGACACCGTTATTTGGCCATTACAGTTTTCAGATGCCGACAATAATCTTGAAAAATTAGTTGGTCGAGTTGAAGAGAAAAGCGATGCGGTTGTGGCTTTTTTAAAGTTAAATGGTTTTAGTGATGAAGAAATAAGTCTTGGTAGTCAATCCATTATTGATAAGCAAGCCCGTGAATATGGCGGCGAGAATCAGCAGTTTCGTTATATTGCCCGTAATAATGTCATTGTTTATTCAAATGACATCGAAAAAGTGCAACATGCCTTAGGCGCAGTAAGCCAATTAGCAAAGCAAGGCATCGCGATAGTACAAGACAATTACGAAACGCGTATTCAATATTTATTTAATGGCTTAAATGAAATTAAGCCAAATATGATTCAAGAAGCAACCGAAAAAGCCCGCGAAGTAGCAATGAAATTTGCCAAAGATTCACAGTCTAAATTAGGTAAAATTAAAACAGCGCGTCAGGGGCAGTTTTCAATAACAGATAGAGATTCAAACACACCTCAGCTGAAAAAAGTGCGTGTTGTTACCAGTGTTGAATATTATCTATCTGATTAAACCAAATACCACAGATAAAGGCAGCCGCATGTGTGTGCATACAATAACCATGCGGCAAAGCGCTCCAAGGATAAAGCCGCCACTAAACGCCACAGCCACCCCGAATAAGCCAAACTGATCTTTTAACAGTACTGCCATTAAAACCGTGACACAGGTTGCGCCAAGTAATACGTACAAGTTGATAAGCGGGTTCCCTTTTAACTTGATCATGCTACTGGCTAAAATTCTTGCTGGTAATAACAGCTGCCCGAGTAACAGCAGCATTAAAATCGAAAACCCTTCCTGCAATTGGCTTTCGCCATAGAGAGTGAGTAGTGGCTTTGCGAGCAGGGCAAGTAGCAAAATTTCGGCAAAGTTAAAACGCCATACCACTTTCATTAATTCGCTAAGTTGCTGCTCAGTCGTCTCATCGGCCATTAAAATGGGTTTTAAATATTGGTTGGCGGCATTGCCTAAAATAGTCAGTAAGCCAGCAATCACTACCGCAGGAAAGAAGATACTCACGCCTTGTGCACCAAACCAGTGATGCACCAGTAAGACATCGAGTTTTGCTACTAATATGGTGCCTGCGCCACTGGCGAGCATGATCAATGAGTCTTTACACCATTGCTTGGTTTGGTAGCGGGCAGTGCTTGCGACGATCATTTTTTTGATTAACCAATATTGATAAATGACTACACATAAGATGCTACAAAACAACAGGATACAAATCTCGACTAAAGATAAGTCACCACGTATTAGATAGACTAAAAAGCAAAACCCAGCCGTTAGCAATTCAAAAATACACTGCTGCGTTATCAGGCCAATTTGGGGTTTGTTTAAAGCCACTAAAAAAGCAGATTGGCTTTGCATAATGGCGCCAATTGGCACCAGTAATAGTAAATAAACCACATGCTCTTGGGCGCTTTGGTGTGGTGAAATAGCCTGAAAGCTAATCACCACAGCAGCGACAAAAATCACCCCGAATAAACAAGATGCAGCTAAATAAACATGTTTTAAGCCGCGTAATAACTCATGTTGCTGAGCCTTGAAGAGCGGATAGCTAATACGCATTAATGACGATGCAAAACCCATGCTCGCGGGTAATAAAAGAATTTCACAAAGTGCGAGTAATGCCGCGAACGTGCCAAACTCATCAGTACTTAATAACCTTGCAAGGCACAAGGTAAGTACAATACGGCTACCGTGGTTAAGGGCTGTAAAGCTGCTGAGCGATAAAAACGCTTTAACAACATCCTTATTCATGGAGTTATTGATTGAGCGCGTTTAATAACTGCGCCGTTGGCACCTGCAAATAGGCCGCACACAGTAGAACTTTGCTATCAGTACTCGTTGGTTTATTGGCACTGTAAAAATGCTTGAGAGTATTTATCAAGGCACTGACAGCAGTTGGGCTATGGCTTTGGTCTACTTCCATCATGGCTAATAATGCTGAAAACTCATGTTTTGCTAGCATTTGGGTTGTCGTGTTTTGCGCTATAAAGCAACCAATAGGGGTGAGCTGCTGCTTATTTAATGTTTTTAACGCACTTCCTAGGCTCTCGTTGCTTTCAAATAACATTAACGAGCGCAAATAATTAAAGGGCAGTTTATCGGGCTGACACTGAGTAAATAAATGATGTAGTAGGGTATTCCCTTGGTTGTCTGTTACGCAAAAGGCATTTTGAAACTTAAGGCCTGGAGTGAAAAAACTCAATTTATCGATATCATCAATCAAGCCCACAGCTTCACTTGGTAGCGGGCTTGCTTCGAGTAAATGCGCTGCAACATTTTGTAAAAACAAATATTTAACTTCACTACTGCAAGCTAATTGATAGATATGTTGTAATTGTGCCGCTTGCAAAACCCCCGATAAACTTTGGTAATCGGCAATGAGTTCTTTTAACTGATGATGTTGTAGTCGGCTGTTCAATTGCTCAATCGCGCTTTGCATGGAAATACTCGCTTTTTATTATTTATACATTTATAGC
>NZ_JAKEVN010000111.1:0-14061 GCF_022398505.1 Pseudoalteromonas sp. Isolate3
TCTATAACTATAAGAAGCACTATGTATTCGATGATAAGAAAAAACGAACCCAACGGTTCGTTTTTTTATTTAAGTCAAAGAATGTTCTGCAAAACTTTCGCTCAAGAATGCAGGCAATGACTTTGGAGTCTAAGCAAGTTGCAATTAAACCTACGTTAAAAATTATATTGTAAGCTAACCTTATAATTTAACGGCTCACCTGGTTGGGTCCAAATTGCAGAGTATGAATTAGCGTAATAGGTTTTATCCAATACGTTATTTACAACAAACTGTAAGCTCAAATCATCATTAACATGGTAGTTTGCAAACAGATTTACCAAAGTATATGAAGGCAAATAATAGCTAGGGTCAATCGCTTCACCTAGCCGCTCCCCAACATATTGAACCGACACACCAACTGTTGAGTTCGAATCGATTAAATCACTTAACTCTCTCTTAATACGCACATTGGCACTATGTTTTGGAATGTTTAATAAAGGGGTGCCTTTTGGCAAACTAACCCACCAATCGGTATTAACAGTATCTTTTGCTGTTTTAGCATCAGTGTAAGTATATGCAAGATCAAACGAAGTTTGGCTAGTAATATTACCGTGTAAGTCTAGCTCAACACCTTCACTCGTAACCTCGCCTAGAGCCCTAGATACACCTGCTTGTACGTCAGTGCTTAACATGTTGCTCTTTTGCGCATTAAATACTGTAAAGCTACCACTGACAATGTCTGTATTAAATTTAACTCCAACTTCAATAGAGGTTGTTTCCTCAGGCTCAAATGCTTCTCCATCAGCATCGAAACCACTATTAGGTCTAAAACCTTCAGAATAACTGCTATAAAATTGTAGATCTTCAGAGTGAGCATATACTAAACCTGCTCGAGGGCTGAAGGTGCTTTTGTCAGCCTCTGAACGCGTTAAGTTTTTATGGTTATCAATTCTTTGATCAAACCAATCGTAACGACCACCAATTTGCATTTTCCATTTTTCAGTGATGTCGACTTGGTCTTGAATATAAATACCATAGCTATTCTGTACTTCTGTGGTGTCGAATAACAGAGAACCTTCAGGCGCCGTTTTACCGTACTCAGGCTCATACATATTTATAGCGTAACTCGTGTCATCAATAGTCGGGCGATATCTGTACCAAACCTTATCAAAATCAAACTTACTGGCATCAGCACCAATTAAAAGGTGATGAGTGAAACCTGCAGCTTTTATACTACCGCTAAGCTCTGAGCGTGCAGATATATAGTTAGTTTGAAAGTCACGCTGGTTATGTTGTCTGCTCAGTGTCACGCCATCAATGAAATATACTTGTCGGCTTGGAGCAAGCTCAGCATCACTTGATTCGCTTAAAAACTCTGAATCGCTATAACTAATACCTGTTAGAAGCGACCATTCTCCTAATTGATGCTCAAGGGTAAGCTGATGAGAAATAGCCTTAACTTCTGTAGGTTTATCACTTGGCTCACCTAAAAAAGTTTCAATGGGTAGCGCATCAATTTTACCATCTACAGCAACAATACCTCGATCGAAAGTTAAACTTTGATCAACGTACTCTAGCTCATAATTCAACTTCGTTTTATCTGAAATTAGCCATAAAATTGAAGGCGTTAATACAGTTTTTTCTGATTCATGATAATCTCTAAAACCTTCACTATCTTCCACAGCACCATTAATTCTAAAGGCCACTTGGTCCGTAATTGCGTTCGTGTAGTCGCCTTCAGTGCGATAACTTTGCCAGCTACCGGCAGTGACTTTTACATAGCCTTGTTGTGCAAACTGCGGTTTTTTTGTAATGATATTTATCGTACCGCCAGGCTCAGAGCGTCCATAGAGTGCAGAGCCTGTTCCTTTCATGATTTCTACATAATCAATATTACTCGTATCACGAACACCGCTAAAGCTTCGCCCAGATGAAAAACCGTTAATTAAAAAGCCTGATGGAATATTCTCATCACCCACTAAACCTCGTATTGCAAAGCTTTCCCATAAACCACCAAAGTCATTTTGTTCTGAAATACTTGGGGTTAAATCGAAAATGTCACTTAAGGTGGTTACACCAGCCTCATTGAGTGTGTCTGATGAAATAAACTCGACAGATTGTGGTTGCTCATTTAAAGGAACATCCCCACGAAAAGCTTGCCTTACACCCGACACTGATATTTTTTCTATCTCTGATGGCTCTGTAGTGGCATATACGGAAGATGTAAAAATTGCGCTAATCATGATTGAAAGGGCTGATTTTTGATATCTGTTCATTCTATCTCTCAGGTATGAATTGTAGTTATTCAATAAAGCTTGTAGTTATTAGGTAAAGATTTACATTATCCATCATTTGAACATGCAATTAACAATACTTATCATTTGCAGTATGATAAACAATTAAACCACTGAGAACTACCCTCGCAAACAACAGAAATTAAAAAACTCAAATTAACGCTTAATTAATAAACACTTAGAGAGAAGAATGAACAAAGTTACTTTAGCCTGCATTACATTAGCCATATCAATTTCCAGCATTTACAGCGCAAAAACACAAGCACATGCAATATGGTTTGCTGAGCGCTCATCACAATTAGCACTGATATATGGTGAAGGTGCACAAGATTTAGACACTGTTAAGCGCCAAGACAAAGTTAAAAGAGTTACTGGTTATAACAAAAATTGGCAAGAACAAAGTGTAAAACTTGTTGAGTCAGGGCATATGATGATACTGAGCGATAACACGGTTTATGCTGTTACAGGAATGCTCGATAACGGTTTATGGAGCAAAACTAAAGATGGTAAATGGTTTGCAAGTGGCCGCGACCAAATCCCTGATGCAGTTTTAAGCGAACATACAAAAAAACATGCTGTACATTTGCGTGGGCCTCTTACTAAAATTCCTCAACTTAAAGAACAACAGTTACAAATTATCCCAATAGGAAACAGCTTTTCAGATCAGAAAGGTGCATTAGTTAGTTATCGCATACTATTTAATGGTAAGGCAGTTCAAGGCGCTAAAGTGATTAATGATATTGTGAATGACCCAGATCAAAAGCCCCTAATAAGCAATGATGAAGGCATCGTGACATTGCCACTACGCAATCAAGGCTTAAACGTAGTCGCCGCTATATATGATGAAAAAAGTACAAATCTCGCTGTATTTGATAAGACCGAGCACTTAGCAACACTTTCATTTATTTTACCCCATGCAGCAGAGTAGTTTTTAAATTAGCTAGTTGCACTCAAGCAAACCGCTGTGGGTCTAGACTTTCAAAAAGTCTGGGCCCTCTAGAACGTTGAACGCCCCCTTCAAAAAACAAGTAGCACACAACTCACTCACAGCCATCAAAAATCCATAAATATATTTACAAACAATGCATTAGAACTATCGCAATAGAAAAGTAAATTGACGAAAAGCTCAAAACTTCTTCATCAATGTGCGCATATTGACTTGAAAATTAACAAGCAACACTGGGCACAACCATTCCATTTAATAAATCACTACAATCTTATTATTCCATTTTAAAGATTAAAAATGATGAGCAATACTAAACTCATCAAATTATGAGAGTTGGGGTATTCAAAATGGTTAAGACAGTTACTTTTGCAATGATGCACTTCACAATCGCTTTTACAGTGACCTACTTTTTAACAGGTAGTTTTTTAATTGGTGGCCTGGTCGCCATTGTTGAGCCTGCAGTCAATACGGTTGCGTTTTACTTTCACGAAAAGGTTTGGCGTAATCTAGAAGGTAAGGATAGCTTCAAACGAAACCCAGATGAGATAATGTTTGCCTAGCTATTAACTAGGTTGGATTGGCTCCAAATACAATGAATCCCCTCATCTTACACCTCAATCTGTAAATTAAGCTTTGCCCCAATGTCGGTGGCAGAGCTACAAACTAAAACGGTTAAAGTCGTTCTCAATTAATAGCCGAAAATACTTCTTTGTAAAAGAACTCAAGGCTTCTTTTCTAGATGCATGCCAACTCGGGTTAGCTCTATCAAGCATATAGCAATGAATTAAAATGAAAAACTAGCAATTTTCTCAGCTCTTTTTATTAAGTTTAAATTCTCAAAAGTTGGATTTCCCCGCCAATTTAGAGCTAACACTCAAATTAGACTTGAAATTATCTTTTTTCAGCTTACACTTGTACGCCTAGTGAGCGTACACTTGTAAGCTAAAGGCAAAAAAAGAATGTTATTAAATTCATTATCAAAACATTTATTGCATCATCAATCTTGGTCAGGATACTGGGAACCTGTGCTCCAGTGCTTTAAACCTGGCTGGCGCGATGGGTATTTTCGCGCACAACTAAAACATGTACACGTGTTTGCTGAACAAAGCATCGAGCTGATTATTGAGCCAGAAAAAGCATGGCCAAATCATCAAGCAGGCCAGCATATTGCGTTAACAATACAAACGAACGGGCGACTACTGACTCGCGTGTTTACCATCGCAAGCGAACCAAAATTGGCAAAGCAAGAGCGACAAATTCGTTTATTGATCCGCAGCCAAGAGATTGGCGCATTTACGTCAAAGCTAGCAAATTTGAAGCCTGGACAATGGCTTAATATCTCTGAGCCTAAAGGCCAGTTTGTTATGCCAAATACCGCGCGCTCTATAATTATGCTTGCCGGTGGCTCTGGCATTACGCCATTTATAGCCATGCTTAAATCTTTACCTGCAGATAGCAAACAAACTATAACCCTGCTTTACTATGCAAAGCCGAACAGCCACTGGCTTAAAGATGAGCTTGAGCAACTAAAGCAATCACTGAGCAATTTTGATTATCACTTACTTGAGCGCAGCAAAGACGGCGATGCGACGACATGGCTGACAACAAACGCGCATAAACACTGGTTAGTCTGCGGCCCAGCTGCTTTATATAAGCAAGCAGCAACTTTAGCAAAGCAGTTAAATACGCCTATCGACAGTGAGCATTTCAGTGCAGTCCCTGCTGTTTTAGCAACCTCTGATAAGCTCGAACTAACACTCACTCATCAGGGCAAAACATTCACTATTGATAACCAACAAACCTTACTTACTCACTTACAAGCGAATAAGCAACCAGTGACAGTTGGCTGTGGCATGGGAATTTGCCATCAATGCCAATGCGTTAAAAAGCAAGGCATCGTGCGTGATATTCGCACCGGCGAGCTCTCTGATAGCTCAGAGCAATTAATTCAACTTTGCATATCGCAACCAGTCAGTGACGTGGAGTTATCGGCATGAACACGACAAAAACAGTCAATTTTGAAAAACTAGCAACCCAACTCGATAGCGTTAAAGCAGATATAAAATCGAAACTGGGTGAGCAAGATGCGAAATACATTCGCCGCGTTATTGTTTGCCAGCGTGTGTTTGAATGGAGTGGCCGTATTCTCTTAATGCTAGGCTTTATTCAGCCTGCTTTATGGATAGTCGGTGTGCTTAGTTTAGCCACTGCAAAAATTCTCGATAACATGGAAATTGGCCATAATGTGATGCACGGCCAATATGACTGGATGAATGATAAACACATAAATTCAAAGTCTTACGAGTGGGATATAGCGTGCGATGGTTCAAGTTGGAACCGCGTTCACAACTACGAGCACCACACCTATACAAATATTATTGGTAAAGATCGTGACTTCGGCTATGGATTACTGCGTTTATCTAATGACTTTCGTTGGCGGGTAAAAAACCTGTGGCAATTTATCACTTACCTATTGCTAAGCGTGCTGTTCCAATGGGGTGTGTCGTACCATGAAATGGCTGCCGAGCGGGTATTT
Organism: Pseudoalteromonas sp. Isolate3; assembly: GCF_022398505.1. NCBI lineage: Bacteria > Pseudomonadati > Pseudomonadota > Gammaproteobacteria > Alteromonadales > Pseudoalteromonadaceae > Pseudoalteromonas > Pseudoalteromonas sp. Isolate3. The sequence goes on from NZ_JAKEVN010000111.1 coordinate 5,756, forward strand.
TTCGGTAAGAAAAAAGATAGCCGTGATTACACGGTATCGCATAGCGAACTCAAAAAACGCTTTTTTAGTAAAGGAGCACGCCAGTTAGTGAAAGACTACCTGCTTTTCCCTCTGATTGCCGGCCCTTTATTTTTGTGGGTTTTAACGGGTAACCTAGCCGCTAATTTATTACGTAACCTCTGGACCTCTACGATTATCTTTTGCGGGCACTTTACCGGTGAAGTTGAAACATTTAAACAGCAAGACTGCGAAAATGAATCGCAAGGCCAGTGGTATTACCGCCAAGCGTTAGGCTCATCAAATATCAAAGGGGGTAACCTGTTTCATGTAATGACTGGGCACTTGAGCTATCAAATAGAGCATCACTTGTTCCCTGATTTACCTGCAAAACGTTATCGTGAGATTGCTCCTAAGGTGCAAGCTATCTTTAAAGAGCACGGCATCAATTACAATACAGGCGGCTTCTTTCGCCAGTACTTTTCTGTTGTAAAACGGATTGTGCGCTACTCTTTTCCGTAATTTCAAAAACGCCAGTGCATTGCACTGGCGTTTTTATTTTTAATATCATGGTAAGGAATTAACTTTAAAAATAGGTTCATTAATTTCTAACTGTAATTCATCATCTGCTGCTTGTTCCGCGAAAGTTAAAGCTGTATTTGCAAAGTTTAGCGCTTGGACCTAATCAGGCTTCTCTAAGTAGTTTTCTGCAATCGCAAAATTAATAGATGCATCTTATGGGGTGGCAGACAAACAACTCGTGAAATTGCTCCACAGTGGGATCTTGGTAATTAATCCTAAACTATGGTTAAAGTGAGGCCTATCTAAATTATTGTGCTATTTCATTAGTTGTATTATTGATCACCGCTAGGTGGTAAATAATCACTAAGTTCGCAATAAACCACAGATCTTTAATCACAAATTGACCAAGTCCAGCTAAAACCGTCGTACTGCTAAGCGCATTCGGCGCGGTAACTAAAAATGTTTGCGTCATAATAAAAACAGCGCAACAGGAAAGCCCTGCCAACACTATTAACTTGTTATTTTTGAGTAATAAGCCAACACAAAGCAACAGCACACTAACAATGTCAAACACGCCAATCGCATTCGATGCGCCCTGCACACTAAAAACCTGATACAACCACGACATGAATGGTGATGTTTCAACAAGCGTTACAATCCCCTTTGCCTCAAAAGCAAAAAACTTCATTGCGCCTATCCAAACCAGCACTAAAGCCACTGAAGCATAATTCAAGGTAATATGCGCTTTATCACTTAAAGCATCTTTGTAAAACACAAATAAAAATAGCGGAATTACAGCAAAATACTTAATGATCCCCTGCCCTGAACCAATCACAGGAAAGCCCCCTTCACTTGCAAGCCAACGATTAGCGCCAAACAACGTAATCAAACAGATCAGTGATATAGCAAATGCAGTGATGGTCGGAAGTGCCCTATTAATAAACCCTAAATGAGAATGAAGGCTGGTAATGCCAACAAAGCAAAATGCAAAGCCTGCGATCATACTCATGATGTGAGCTGGCACCTGAGAGTCTAATTTATAAAACGAAAAGATACTGCCAATGGCATTGGGGTTTGCTCCCAAGATAAATGACAAACCCAATAGCGAAAAACTGATGGTGATAAGTGCAATCACTAAATTATTTGATGTACGTAAATTCATACAACCCCCTTTCTACTGATTGTTTAAAAGACCATAGTTAGGGATAAAAACATTCACACTAAAATAAAATATAAGAAAAGTCTGAGAAGAGATTTGTATAAGCAATTGAAAAATCGATATAAGTATCACTGCTATTTGCCGTTATTTGCTGTTAATTAGGCAAAAATAAATCTCTTTAATTCAATATCAGCAATTTTGTTCAAGTTTTAAGGTTGCTTGCTTCGCTATATTGGCGTAGGAATAATAACGAAGCGCACAACCTTCAGGAGCATCTGTGAGCAAAGACAATCACTTTAAGTACATCAACAACGAACAGCATCAGAGCATCTCGATGTTGACTGCGACTATGAGTGATTTTACATATGCAAAGCATGCTCACGAAGAGTATTCAATTGGCATAACTCTACAGGGGCGGCAAGATTTTTTTTGTCGTAATGCGTTTTATAAAAGCGTACCTGGCAATGTTATTTTGTTTAACCCTGAAGATATTCACGATGGTCACTCTGGCACGGAGCAAAACCTAGAGTATCTAATGCTGTACATTCATCCTGATGAATTTCAGCCTTTATTCAAAGCGCTAGGGTATAAGCAAGATTGTACATTACGTATGGCAAACACCTTGTATGCAGATCCATTACTGCGTAATCAAGTGATTAACTTATCTAGGCTTTTACAAACCAATAGCACGAACAAAATAGAGCGAGAAGCTGCACTATTGCAAATGGCGCAGTCTTTAGTCAGGCTCAACGGCAGCCTTGATTTACCGACTTTAAGCACCCGTGTTGATAGCTTACTGCTGAGAGCAAAAGACTATATTTTGGCAAATATCGACAATGACATTGCTATTGATGACATTGCCCATGCTGCCACTATGTCGAAGTTTCATTTTATCCGCCGCTTTCGCGAGCACTTCGGTATTACTCCACATCAATATGTTTTGAACTGTCGTATTAATTATGCCCGTAGAGCGTTACAGGTTGGCCGCGATGCCACCAGCGTAGCGGTTGAATCTGGCTTTGCAGATGCCAGCCACCTCAACCGTAACTTCAAACGAGTATTCGGTATGACACCAAAACAATTTCAACTGCAATGGGCTCGTAGATAGAGCTAAATTACTGATTTGGAGCTGTTATGGCAGATATTTTTGCATATGCTATTGGCATTATGTACACCCCTGGGCCAATCAATTTACTCGGTTTAAGCAGTGGCTTAAATAAACAAACACGTTCACACCTTGGGTTTTTTATCGGCGTGGGTAGCGCGATGTTTATCTTATTTGTGCTGCTTGGCTACCTTGGCTTACAAGTGATCAACCCGCAGTTTTTGCCTTATGTGAGCTTAATTGGTTGCGGCTATATTTTGTATATTGCTTGGAAGGTCGCAAAAGCAAAAGTACAGGTGAGTGATAGCTCAGCGGATGCCTCACTTAGCTTTTTCGATGGCCTGTTTATGCAGCTTTTAAATCCAAAAGCGCTGGTAGCCACTTTACCTATTGCTACGATTCAGTTCCCAAGCGCGGATATTACCGGAGCTGCAATCGTATTTTGGTCTTTTATTTTAGCCATCCTTGCCTTTGGTGCTCCTACAAGTTACTCGCTAGCGGGCTTAGTGCTTGGCAAACAAGTATCACGGCCGGGTGTTTTTAATGTGTTTAATAAACTAATGGCTGTTTTGTTAGTTTATGTCGCACTAATGATTGCCTACGAGCATGTACTTACACCTTTATTGGCATAAAATTGATCATCCTTAGCAAACAGGCATAATAGCGTTATTCTCCAAATGGTTATTACAAAACGATGCAAGGCAACCTATCAATCCGTTCATACAGTACTAAGCCTGTTAGTCATAGCCATGACTATCATCAACTTGTACTGCCCTTAAAAGGAGTGATAGCTATTAGTGTGGGTGATTTTCAAGGTAAAGTCGCCCCGGGTGAATGCGTGGTTGTCAAAGCCACGCAAGTGCATCTTTTTACCGCCATGCCAGAGGCTCGATTTGTTGTGGCCGATATGCCAAAGCTACCGGATAACCTTGCCACCGCTGAGCGCTGCGTATTTGCCATTAATCAATCACTTTGGGCATTTTTACAATTTGTGTCAAAACAGTTAGAGCAAGCCGTTAATAATGAATTAGAACATGCCATGTTTAATACCTTTAATTTACTGTTAGCTGAGCAAGTTATGCTACCAAAGCTCGACAGCCGAATTAGCGATGCACTGCTTTATATTGACAGTCACTTAAGCACTCCTCTTCACATCAAACACCTTGCCTGCATTGCCTGTTTAAGCCCAACACAATTTAAGCTGCTGTTTAAGCAACAAACAGGATTGACTGCCATGAACTATGTAACTAAACAGCGAATGGAAAAAGCCCAAGCCTTGCTAAGCCATACCGACTACCCGTTACAGCGTATTGGTGAGTTAGTTGGTTACAATGAGCTTTCATCTTTTAGCCGCAGTTTTTCAAAGTACTTTGGTATATCACCAAGCAAATTCAAAAAGTAACTTTGGTTTTTAACGCTAACAAAACCGTCCTTTTTGTCAAAATTTTTGCGCCGATATTTATTATGCTTTTTATACCTTAAATTCAAAGCGAATCATCGATGAACCACGCTATCGCTACAATTGCCGTGTTAGTTGCCAGTGTGTTTTGGGGCACAACAGGCACTGCCGCAAGTTTTGCGCCAGACATTAGCCCTTTTGCAATTGGTGCTTTTGCAATGGGTTTTGGCGGCGTACTACTTTGCCTAACCGCAATAAAACAACTGATAGATGATGCTAATAAACTGAGTCAACATTACCGCCTAATCCTATTAGGTTCAGCTTGTGTGGCTATTTATCCGCTGGCATTTTATACCTCAATGAATAGTGCCGGTGTGGCAATAGGCACCGTTGTCTCGATTGCCAGCGCACCTTTATTTACCGTCTTATTGGAATACTTAATTGAGAAAAAGCCCGTTGCAACTCGCTGGCTAGTCAGCTTTTGCTTTGGCGCTATAGGCATAGGCTTAATCGCGTTAGGTAAAGAGTCAAACTCTGCTGCAGAGGGGTTGTTTAGCCAAAACATCGGCATTTTACTTGGCTTAATTGCAGGGCTTACCTATGCCGGTTATTCATGGGTTGCCAAACGTTTAATTAGCAACGGCGTTCATTCAAGAGCGACCATGGCTAGCCTATTTGGTGGCGCAGCCTGTGTACTCCTGCCATCATTATTAATTACAGGGGATACGCTGTTTGCCACAATTACCAATACCAGCGTGGCACTATACATGGCCATTGTGCCGATGTTTTTAGGTTATTGGCTATTTAGTATTGGCTTAAAAACCATCGCTGCCAGCCAAGCCGTACTCATTACTTTGCTTGAGCCTATCATCGCCACCATACTTGCTATTGTGATTTTACATGAACAATTTCAGCAAATTGGCTGGCTTGGGATTGGCTTAGTGAGCATTAGTTTGGTAATTCAAACGGTCAATATTAAGCAGTTCGTGGTACACTGCAAAAAACGCATTTTGACGATTTAACATGAGAAAAGACAGCCGACTATCGCGGGTTTTACATGTGCTGATCCATTTAGACAGTTACAGCCAACCTGTCACATCAGAGACATTAGCAAACATGTTAATGACCAATCCTGTGGTCGTGCGCCGTACTATGGCATTACTACGTCAAGCAGGTTATGTATCAGCTATTAAAGGTCACAATGGCGGCTGGCTACTTGCAACTCCCTTAACTGAGATCACCTTATTTGATATTCACCAAGCGCTTGGCGAAAAGAACCTATTTGTTATAGGTCTAACCGATGAGCACAGCAATTGCCCTATCGAACATGCAGTAAATAGCGCCATACAAAACGCGATGGATGACGCAGAATCGCTATTATTAAAACGATTTGCTGAAGTTTCTCTTGCAGAGCTTGCCAGTCAATTTCAATAATCCTGCTTTAGAGTATTTGGCGATTTCACAAACTCGTAGGTCAAATTCATAGAAATTAATTCAAGAGTATTGGTTTACCAAACAAGTACCCTTGAAAATACTGGCAACCAGAGTTTTTTAGATAAATAAATTGCTCTTCAGTTTCTACTCCTTCAGCAATAACATTCTTGCCTAACCCATCAGCTAAGGTCAATATTGCTTTTACAACTGATGCATCTTCAATGCTAGTCAGCATTTTATCAATGAAGGATTTATCAATTTTCAACGTATCAATTGGGAATCGAGTCAAGTAACTTAATGACGAGTAGCCTGTTCCAAAATCATCCAAGGAAAGCTTAATACCTATCGCTCTAAGTTTGTTCATCCGTTTAATTAGTCGTTCCGTTCCCATTAAAATTACTCCCTCAGTTAATTCTAATTTTAAGCGTGAAGGTGATATCAAATATCTTCCTATAACCTCAAATACTTGTTCCACAAACTGTGGATCCTGAAATTGTAATGAACTCACATTAACTGCAACACTACTATTACCTTGTATTTTACCGTCTCTCATATCTTTACATACTTGCTCGAGTACCCATAAGCCAATACGATTGATTTGTTTCGACTCCTCAGCAACAGGAATGAATATATCTGGTGAAATACTGCCAAGTAACGAGCTATCCCAACGAAGTAATGCTTCATAACCAACTAAAGATTCTTCAGTGTCATGAATTGGCTGATATAAAACTTTTAATTCATTTCTTGGAATTGCATTAAGTAAACCTTGAGTTATTTCGTTCAGTTCCAAAATCGACGCTTGTAATTTTGGATCATAAAAGCTAACTGTATTTTTACCTTTTTCCTTAGAGTGGTACATTGCAATATCGGCTTCTTTAAGGGCTTCAGATAAATCAAAATCGTGATTTTTAAAAATTGTCACACCTATACTTGGTGTGGTATTCACTTCAAATCCATCTAAGAAGAAACTTTGCGAAATAACACTACGTACATTTTGTGCAAAAGTATCAATTAAAAGGAAATCACTGTCGCTTGCGTATTTTGGTTCATCTAACAAAATGACAAATTCATCCCCCCCTAATCTGGCGACTAAGTTCGGAGAAAAGACAATTCCTTCCAAGCGTCGAGATACCTCTTTAAGTAATAAATCACCCACACCGTGACCTAATGTATCATTGACCATTTTAAAATTATCTAGGTCTATTAAAAGTAAAGCATAATATTGTTCCGATGCTTTTAGCTTCAAGCTTTTTGCTTTATCTTTCAGGTGACGCCTATTAGGTAAATTAGTCAGTTCATCATACATAGCTAACCTATGTACATTTTGCTCTGCAAGTTTCCGATCAGTAATATCGGCACGAATAGCAATATATTTTTGTGGTTTATTATTATCGCCCATAAAAGGGACTATTGTAGAGTTTACCCAATATAAGCTGCCATCTTTAGCGCGATTGCATACTTCCCCAGACCAAACTTGACCACTACGAATTGTTTTCCACATCCCCTTAAAAAAACTAGGCGGATGAGTTCCTGAGTTAACTAACGAATGAGTTTTCCCAATAAGCTCAGCTTTTGAATATTGTGAAATATTACAAAACTTTTCATTAACGCATGTAATAACTCCTTGACTATCGGTGGTAGCAACTATTGCATGTTGATCTAGTGCTTTTTTTAATTCAGCTCGACTTCTATTAAGTTCCTCATTTTCTTTTTCAGCAAGTTTTACCTCAGTAATATCTTCAATCAAACAAAGTAAGCTTAACACCTCACCTGCTGAATTCTTTTCCGGTATAGCAATAATATTTCTATATAGCTGTGAGCCATCAAAGGCTAAGTGATTCAATGAAAATCTAATTTGCTCACCTTGACATACCTTTATCAAATAAGGCATTACTTTATCTACAATATCTTGTGGAAAAATATCTTGAATACGCTGATCTCTAGATGTTTTATCTAAGTAATAATATGTATCTAGGGCATTCTTATTAAAGTAACTTAATTTAAAATCGATACTAAGTCTTAGTACTCCTATACCCATATTATCTAGTATGTTATTCAACTCTTGTTTCTTCTTTGATGCATATGCTTCTGACTGCCCAGCTAGAAAATATGGGTAAGAAACTCCTTCAATAAAAATACTTTTGTAGATAAGCAGCGCACTAACTAATTTGATCAAATGTGCAATTACAAGGTAACTGTCAGATAGGGATTGATAATGAGTCACTAATAATGAAAATAACGCCATACACATAGAGGATAACGTAAAATAAAAATATCTTCGTTTTCCCTCATTTGAATACTTTCCATAGAACAGCATCGCAACAATGACATACCCCACGAGTAGGAAATACTCTATTACTTCTTTTGTATTTGTTACTCCCTTGCCTTCTATAAAGAATAAAGGAAGGTATGACTCGTATAAATTTCCACAAGACATTAACACTAAAGATACGATACCACCTGAGCATAACCAAAGAAGTTTTTTACCTGGCAGCAAAATTGATAAAGCAATAGCAGCAAATGTAATTAACTCAAATGTTCGAGCGAGTATAGAAAAAAAGATTGACTTTTGGCTCGAGCTTTCAGAAATAAATGCAGGCATACCAGAGAATGAAATGGCATTCATGTAATCCATTATTACAATAATACTAAAGCCAAAAATAATAATATTACTCTGTTCAATATAGCGC
>NZ_JAKEVN010000112.1:0-13926 GCF_022398505.1 Pseudoalteromonas sp. Isolate3
TTTGTACCTTTTATTTTTATCATCTCATCTTTTCTATTTGATAGTTAGAAGACATAACTCATTGCAGAAAAGCCTAGGTATATAAATTGCAATAACACCAAGTAACTAAGGTTTAAGGATTAAGCATGATTACTGAACTGATACAAAGCGATTGGCTAAATAAGCCTTGGTTAGTCGTTATTGGTGGCACAACTTTAGCTGCCATAGCATTGTTTTTATTAAAGTTTGTTATTATTTATTGCTTAAAAAAGTGGACCCAGCGAACCGACTTTGTGTTCGACTCTTTATTGGTTGACTCACTTGCTACGCCATTGACCTTATGCACAATGATGGTGCTTGTGATCATCTTTGGTCAATTATTGAACACAACTGGCTTTATGGCTGAGCACCCCTTACCGATTTCAGCCACCGCCAAAGCTATTTGTATTTTTGCCTTAGTGTTATTTTTAGACCATTTCTTATTTGGCACCGTTGATTATTACAGTGCCCGTTCGGTTGTGGTTTCAAATAGCCATAGCATAATTAAAGGCTTGATCCGCTGTGCAATAGTATGTGTTGGCTTACTGGTGTTATTGGGCACGTTAGGAATTTCTATCACCCCTATTATTGCCTCTTTAGGCATTACATCTCTTGCTGTTGCTTTGGCTTTACAACCTACACTCGAAAACTTCTTTTCTGGGGTTCAGCTGGTGGTTGATAAACCTATTCGGGTTGGCGACTTTATAGAGCTTGAAAGTGGCGATCAAGGTTTTGTTGAGAAAATTGGTTGGCGCTCAACCTGGGTAAAAATGTTGCCTAATAATATGATAGTGATCCCAAATAGCCAGTTGTCTAAATCACGCATCATTAACTATTTTTATCCAGAAAAAGAGCTTAGCGTACCTGTTGAGGTTGGTGTTCACTACGGGTCAGATCTTGATAAGGTTGAGCAAGTTACATTGGATGTTGCTAGACAGATTTTAAAAAGCCACAAATGGGGTGTAGATGATTACGATACATTTGTTGTATTTCACACCTTTGATCAATCCAGTATCAATTTTACAGTGATGTTAAGAGCAAAAGAGTATTTTAACCGTTTTTGGGTGAAATCTGCGTTTATTAAAGCATTACATCAACGTTACGCAGAAGAGGGAATCGTTATTCCTTATCCAATTAGGGCTATTAATACCAGCCAAGAGTCTGCGCAATTTAAACCTGCTGATTGAGCTAACAGAGCTTATCATAATTGCATATTTGTATGGTTTTTTATGTCTCTTTTTAGACATTTTTAACACCTATTATACATATGCAATCGGAGCATTGAATTTTTACTCTAAAATACAATAAAAATCGCATAAACACTGTGACATACCTATATTAGAGGCGTACTATATGCCGCCAGAAAGTGACTGCTTTCTGCGTCTTGTTATACAAATATTTAAGGTCAAACAATGAATGCTTGGTACCTCATTTGTTTTCTTTCAGCATTAGCTATTTTTATTGCTTTTGCTAACCAATTTATCCTCAAAATGCAAACCACTATTGCTATAACAACAGGCTCTGTTGTTATTTCTTTACTACTTATTCTTGCTGTTAAAATGCTTGGTGATACCACCGCCCTCGAAATAACTCAAATAGTCTCTAGTATCAATTTTAATCAGTTGCTATTAAAAGGCATGTTGGGTTTTTTACTGTTCGCTGGCGCATTAGAAATAAACTTAGCAGCCCTTCGTAAACAGCGTTGGGAAATAACCGCATTAGTATTATTTTCAACGATTACCTCCACAGTCATCGTTGGTTACTTAAGCTATTACTTATTTGCTTTTGTTGGCTGGCCAGTGCCGTTTATTTACTGCTTGTTGTTTGGAGCATTAATCAGCCCAACCGACCCAATTGCAGTATTAGCCATTATTAAACAAATGCGAGCCCCAGAAGGTATTTCTGTGCAAGTTGAAGGTGAGTCTTTGTTTAATGATGGCATTGGTTTAGTGATCTTCACTACGATATTTTCAGTGGCCTTTTATGGTACCGAAGCCACGTTTACTGACGTTGCTGAATTATTCTTAGTGGATGCTATTGGCGGTATCGTGTTTGGCCTAGTAATTGCGTTAGTTGGGCACTTTTTAATTATTAATAGTCGCGATGTGAACATTCGTTTGCTATTAACACTGACAATACCAACCGCTGGCTTTGCCGCAGCAAATATTTGGGAAATTTCAGGTGCTCTTGCCATGGTTACAAGTGGTATTTTACTTGGCAATATTACTCGCTCTAAGGCAACCGAGCGCACAGGACCAGAAGATACCCGCTATGTAAAAGATTTTTGGCATGCCACCGATAGCTTTTTAAATGCCTTGCTGTTTTTGATCATCGGTATGCTGATTGTCACTATGCCAATTACCCTTGCAGAAGTTGGCCTAGGTTTACTGATAGTACCTGTAGTATTGCTAGCTCGCTTTATAAGTGTAGGTGCGCCATTTGTGTTCTTTAAAAAATATCGAAAATACGATAAGCACTCAGTGAAGATACTCACTTGGGGTGGCTTACGTGGTGGTTTAGCGCTAGCCATGGCTGCTGCGATCCCACGAGATCAAGTAATGATTGCAGGCTCTGACCTACACGATTTAATCGTTATTGTAACCTACGTGGTAGTCATTTTTTCAATCATCGTACAAGGTTTAACAATATCACCGCTGATCCATAGTAGTATTCAATCGGCAGAAGCGAAAAATTAAGCACCGCTTTTTACTTTAAAGGCTCGATTATCGAGCCTTTTTTTGTGCTTTATTGGCATACATTCGACCATCTGCAACTGCAAGTAACTTAGTCAACGAACAAGGCTGCTGGTCTGAAAAATCAGCAATACCATAAGAAAAGCCAAGTTCAACTTGGTTATTAAAACTATTGGGTGAGTGATTAAATGACAGCAACAAACGTTGCATGATTGCTTCGCATTCGCTGGTATTTAAATCTGTAAATAAAATAACAAACTCATCACCACTCAAACGCGCATATAAATCAGCTTTACGACAACATCTTTCTAGCAACCCAGCAAAATCTTTCAGTACTCTATCGCCTGCGGCGTGGCCAAATTTGTCGTTAATTGCTTTAAAGTTATCTAAATCAATAAATACTAATTTTGCCTTTAAATGATGGCGAATACATAAATCAAGGTAATGCTCTGCGGTGCTATTAAAACCTCGACGATTAGGCAATAAGGTAAGCTCATCGGTAGTCGCTAACTGCATGATTGCAAACTCTCGTTCAACAATTGCGGCAAAGTCTGTTAACGCTTTAATTTCTTGTTTATTAAAACTGCGCGGTTGATGATCGATAAGGCACAAAGTGCCAATTCTATTTCCTGATTTGAGTGTAATTGGGCAGCCCGCATAAAAGCGAATATTTGGATCACCCATTACCAAGGGGTTGTCTGCAAAGCGCTTATCATTTAAAGCATTTTCAACCACTAGTGGGTCTTTATATAAAATTGCATGGGCGCAAATAGAAATATCTCGCGCTGTTTCTGTGACGTCTAACCCCACACATGACTTAAACCACTGTCGCTGCTCGTCGATTAAGCTTATAACACAAATAGGCACAGAGAAAAACTGTTGGGCAAGGCGAGTGATTCGGTCAAAGGCAGGTTCACTTTGAGAGTCTAAAACATCCAACGAGCGAAGCTCTTCAAGCCTAGCTTGCTCGTTTAAAGGTACTGAAGGTTTTTCCATTGAATTGCCTTGTAAGGAACAACACAAGTGTTTATTTACGTTAGCAGAAAAAAACGACCTGTTGCATAAAAACAAATTCTTATATTGAGTATCAAGCCCATGTATCTAGGTGTTTATTACCCTCTTCATCTTCCTCTATGGCATTTTTGTTGTTTTTATCATCTTTTTCAGCTGCTTTTTCAGCTGCTTTTTTACGGCGCTCTATTTCACGCTTTTGGCGCTTTTCGAGTTCAATTCGCTGCACGTTCGCGTCTTTTACGCCCGCAATATGAAACGCACCTTTACTCTCCAACTGTAAGCGCGTTATTCGACCTAAAAAGGGGATCATGATATCCATTTGTACCTCCTATTGTACCTCCTACCTATCCAATATATATCGACAGTTATAAGATATACTTTAATTTCGCAAAAAAATGCTTGCCAAAGATTAGCAAAGCATGTTTATCTATATACGTAACTTATTTAAACAGATTTACGCACTGGTTTATACAAACGAGTGCAATACAGGAAAAATTATGCGCTTCAATCTGACAACTATCCATCATCACCATCATTCACCGGAATAGCCTGTCAGGTTTTTCGCTGAGAGGTTATTCCTAAAAGGAACCTCTGGCGAGCAATCAACCAAATTATTTATTTTCGCCCTGAGGTTCCCTCGGGGTTTTTAGTTTTTGAATTAAAGGAAAATGAATAATGAGCAATACCAACCGTTTACGAATCGCCATCCAAAAAGGCGGCCGCTTATCAAAAGACTGCCAAGAGTTACTTAAGCAACTTGGTGTTAAATTAAATCTTCGTGAACAACGTTTAATCGCACACTCTACCAACATGCCAATTGATGTACTTCGTGTACGCGATGACGATATTCCGGGTCTTGTAATGGACGGTGTATGTGACCTAGGTATCGTCGGTGAAAACGTACTCGTTGAAGTACAAGCTGAACGCGAACGCCAAGGTGTGGCATTCGAAGTAAATAAGCTTTCTAAACTTGATTTTGGTTACTGCCGTTTAGCACTTGCATGGCCACAAGAACTTGGCCCACAAGATAAAAGCTGGTTCGAAGGTAAACGCATTGCAACTACATACCCTGAAATTTTAAGCCAATATCTAAAACGTGAAGGCATCAACGCAAGCACGGTAATGTTAACAGGCTCTGTTGAAGTGGCACCGCGTGCTGGTCTGGCTGATGCGATTTGTGACTTAGTGTCTACCGGTGCAACGTTAGAAGCCAATGGCTTAATGCAAGGCGACACAATCTTAGAATCAAATGCATGTTTAATTCAAAACAAAGACCTAGCAGATCAAAGTAAACTTGATTTAATCAATACGCTAATGCCGCGTCTACGTGGTGTTCGTCAAGCTAAGGAAAGTAAATACATCATGTTACACGCTCCTAAAGCAAAGCTTGATGAAGTATGCGACTTGCTACCTGGTACTGGCCAACCAACTTTACTATCGCTTGCAGGTAGCGACGATTATGTAGCACTGCACATGGTTAGTAGCGAAACCCTATTCTGGGAAACGATGGAACAGTTAAAAGCATTGGGTGCCAACTCAATTCTTGTTATGCCTATTGAAAAAATGATGGAGTAATTATCCATGTTTCGCTGGAATGAGGAAAATCAACAAGCACAGCAGGCGGTACTCACCCGCCCTGCTGTTACTGCAAGTAAAGAGGTCGAAGCAATTTGTATCGACATCTTAAATGCAGTTAAAACAGATGGTGATGCAGCGTTATTAAAGATGGCAAAAGAGTTTGATAAGCGCGAAACACCACGCTTATTAGTACCGGTTGAAGAAATTAATCAAGCTGAGCAGTTACTATCAAGCGAGTTAAAAGCCGCTATCGAAACGGCCTATGCCAATGTTAAACGCTTTCACCAAGCACAGTTACCCAAAGACATTAAGTTAACAACGCAACCGGGTGTGTTGTGTGAACTTAAATATCAAGCCATTGAAGCGGTTGGTATTTACGTGCCAGGTGGCAGTGCGCCACTGCCATCGTCAGTGATTATGCAAGGGGTGCTTGCACAGTTAAGTGGTGCACAAACCGTTGTGCTTACTACACCTGTAAAAGCCGATGAAACTATCAACCCTGCCATTTTATATGCGGCAAAACTATGTGGTATTAAAACCATTGTAGAAAGTGGCGGCGCAGGTGCGATTGCAGCGATGGCATACGGCACAGAATCAGTGCCTAAAGTAAACAAGATTTTTGGCCCTGGAAATAGTTTCGTCACTATGGCAAAACAACTTGTTGCGCAAACTATTCCGGGTATGGCGATTGATATGCCAGCAGGCCCTTCTGAAGTGCTAGTGATTGCTGATGAGCGTGCAAACCCAGAGTTTATTGCGGCAGATTTACTATCGCAAGCGGAGCACGGCGCTGATTCGCAAGTTATTTTACTATGTAACAACGAACGCATCATTGAAAAAACACAGCAAGCATTAACAGAACAGCTAGCAAAATTAAGTCGTAAAGACACTGCCGAACAAGCCCTTGCTAACTCAAGCTTGATATTAGTGGACTCGGTTGAGCAAGCCTTTGCGGTGTCTGCTGAATATGGTCCTGAGCACCTTATTTTACAACTTGCTGATGCGCAGCCTTATCTAAGCTTAGTGAAAAATGCCGGTTCAGTATTTGTCGGTGATTACACCCCTGAGTCTGCCGGTGACTATGCGTCCGGTACTAACCACGTACTACCAACGTATGGTTACAGTGCGACCTATTCGAGCTTAAACTTATTGGACTTCTTTAGAACTTACACAGTGCAAACCATCAGCAAAAATGGCTTACGTGAATTATCTAAAGCAATTTTACCTTTAGCTGCAGCAGAGGGACTAGATGCTCACGCTAATGCTGTTTCAATTCGTCTTGAGGCTATGAACAATGAGCGATAATGCAAAAATAACAACGCTGTTGCCAGATAACATTGCTGCACTTACAGCCTATAGTTCAGCGAAAAGTGAAAAGCTCACAGGCACTACTTGGTTAAATGCCAACGAAAGTCCATATTCACGTACTCCAAATATCAATTTAGCTGATTTAAATCGCTACCCAGATCCGCAGCCTCAGCAAGTGATTAATCGTTATGCTTGCTATGCTAATTTAGAGCCGGAGCAAGTGCTAATGACTCGCGGAGCTGATGAAGGTATTGAGCTATTAGTACGTACGTTTTGTCGTCCAGCTAAAGATAGCATTGCACTCTTTTTGCCAACTTACGGCATGTACAAAGTAACCGCTGACACTCACAACATTGCGATTAACGGTTTAACTCAAGAACTGTTATTAAAAGGTACGGTTGATGAGATTGTAACCGCTGTTGCTGACTCAAAACTGGTGTTTATTTGTAATCCAAATAATCCAACTGGCAGCATGACTAGCCTAGACAAAATCAGAAAAATCACCCAGCAACTTGCAGGTAAAGCGATTGTCGTGGTTGATGAAGCTTATATAGAATTTTGCCCAGAGCAAACAGCTGCAAGTCTCATTAATGAGTTTAGTAACCTTGTGGTACTGAGAACCTTATCTAAAGCGTTTGCACTTGCGGGTCTTAGAACAGGCTTCACACTCGCTAACAATGAGCTACTTGCGCCTATTCGTAAAGTGATTGCGCCTTACCCTGTATCAACCGTTGTTGCGAGCATTGCAGCAGACGCATTAAGTAGTGACAATATCGCTTCAATGCGACGTCAGGTGACAATTCTCAATAGCTTAAAAGCCAAACTAAAAAACTGGCTTGAGCAATCACCTGCCGTTATCAAAGTACTGAGCGGTGAAGGTAACTTTGTCACCTTAAAATTAAAAGACAAACAATCATTTATTATCGCGCTTGAACAGGGCCTTGTGATGCGTGCCTTCACATTGTATGGCGAAAATGATTGGCTACGAATTTCTATCGGTAATGAACAAGAATTAGAACAAGTAAAAGTTTGGTTAGATGGCTTATCACTGACCAGCAAAACAGTAGAACAGGAATTATCATGAGCAACCCGTATTTATTTATTGACCGCGATGGCACGATTATCGAAGAGCCAATCACCGACAAACAGGTTGATAGCCTTGAAAAATTGGTGTTTTTGCCGAATGTGATCCCTGCTCTATTACAACTTCAAGCGGCAGGTTACCGCCTTGTGATGGTTTCGAACCAAGATGGTTTAGGAACTGATAGCTTCCCAACAGCTGATTTTGATATTGCTCAAGACAAAATGATGAATATCTTAAACAGCCAAGGAATCAAATTTGATGAGGTTCTGATCTGCCCTCACTTTGATGAACAAAATTGTGACTGCCGTAAGCCAAAAACCGGATTACTTACTGAGCTAATGCGTTCAGGTAAAGTCGATTTAGCACGCTCATTTGTGATTGGCGATCGCCAAACAGATATCGGACTTGCCAAGAACTTATGTTGCGAAGGCATTTTGTATGATGGCAGCTGGGATGCCATTGTCACTAAGCTGACAACTGCGAACCGTGAAGGCCGTGTCACTCGCAATACCAAAGAAACACAAATCGATGTGCAAGTTAATTTAGACCAAACAAAAAATGGTGAAATTAGCACAGGCCTTGGCTTTTTCGATCACATGCTTGACCAAATTCGCACCCATGCCAATATCGGTCTTAATATTCAAGCAACTGGCGATTTACACATTGATGAGCACCACCTAGTTGAAGATATCGGCATTGCACTTGGTCTTGCTCTTAAACAAGCATTAGGTACAAAAACGCAAATTGGTCGTTATGGTTTCGCATTGCCTATGGATGAATGCAAAGCTGAAGCACAAATCGACTTATCAGGCCGTGCATCATTTGTATTAAATGCCGATTTTAGCCGTGAAAAAGTAGGCGACTTAGACGTACAAATGGTTGAACATTTCTTTAAAAGCTTAAGTGATAATGCTGCGATGAGCCTTATTCTGTCGGTTAGCGATGGTAACTGCCATCACCAAGTTGAAGGTCTATTTAAAGCGTTTGCTAGAGCACTTCGCGCTGCGATTGCTAAAGATGCTTCGCAACAAACTGCTAGCTCTAAGGGGTGTTTATGATTGCTATAATTAATACCGGTTGTGCCAACATTAACTCTGTTCGTTTTGCCTTTGAACGCTTAGGTAAAACACCAGAGGTGATCACTTCACCTGAGCAATTAAAAGGTTTTGAACGTGCGATTTTACCTGGCGTAGGCCATGCCTCTGTTGCAATGAAACGCTTAAAAGACGGTGGCTGGCAGCAAGCAATTGATGAATATCAGCGCCCGCTGATGGGAATTTGTTTAGGTATGCAATTACTTTGTGACAAAACTGAAGAAGGCAATGTTGATTGTCTTGGCAAAATCCCAGGTATTGTTAAGCAACTTGATGTAGGTGAATTAACTTCACCGCACATGGGCTGGAACGACCTAAGCGTCTTAAAAGAGCATGCCCTCACTAAAGGTTTATCAGCGCAAGATCAAGTGTACTTTGTGCATAGCTTTGCTCACACAGTGAACGATGCCACCTTAGTTAGCGGTGAATACGGACAAGCTTTTTCAGCGATTGTTGCCAAAGATAACTACGCAGGTATGCAGTTCCACCCTGAGCGAAGTGCTAAAGTAGGCACCCGACTTTTACAAAACTTTTTAGATTGGCAGCTGTAAGCGCAGCAAAAAATAAGAGAAATAAACGTGATAATTCCAGCACTCGATGTATTACAAAACCAAATTGTGCGCTTATACCAAGGTAAGTATGATACAGCACAATTTTACCCTTACGAACTTAGCGCACGCTTACAAGAATATGCAAATAGCGGCGCAGGTAAACTACACCTCGTTGATTTAGAAGGTGCGCGCGATCCAAATAAAAAACAGTGGCAGCATATTCAAGCGGCAACCAAAGCGCTTAATGTACCTTATCAAGTAGGTGGCGGTATTCGCTCTGAGCAAGATGTTGCCGACTGGCTTGAAGCCGGTGCTAACCAAGTCGTGATTGGCTCAATGGCCGTTGAAAAGCGCGAGCAAGTACAAGCTTGGATTGAAAAATTTGGTGCAAAGCACTTCGTTATAGCACTTGATGTAAATAAAACGGAAAACGGCTGGGCACCAGCGACACATGGGTGGCTAAGTGAATCTAAGTTTGGTTTGTTCGAACTTGTTGATTTTTACGTAGCTCTCGGTGTAATTGATTTTCTGTGTACAGACATCAGTAAAGACGGCACGATGACAGGCCCTTCATTTGCACTTTATGAAGATCTAACTAACCACAATAGCGAGATTAAAGTTCAAGCATCAGGCGGTGTAAGCTCACTTGATGATATTGCAAAGCTGAAAAAACTTGGCGTTGGCGGTGTTATATTAGGTAAATCATTACTCGATGGTGCCTTTAATGTTGAGGAGGCGTTAGCATGTTATCAAAACGCATAATTCCTTGTTTAGATGTTAAAGACGGTCAAGTCGTTAAAGGTGTTAAATTTAAAGGCCATGAAGTAGTTGGTGATATTTTAAAGCTTGCAAAAGCATACAGCGATGCCGGTGCTGATGAACTAGTTTTTTATGAAATCAGTGCCAGCGTCGAAAAGCGTCTACTTGATGTAAATTGGGTAGAGAACATTGCGCGCCATATTGATATTCCATTTTGTGTGGCTGGTGGCATTAAATCTGTTGCTGATGCGGCACGTGTTTTAGAACGTGGCGCAGATAAAATCAGTATTAATAGCCCAGCTATCGCTCGCCCAGAGCTAATTAAAGAATTACACGATGAGTTCGGTAAACAATGCGTAGTTGTTGGTATTGATAGTTTTTATGATGAAAAAACTGATGAGTATTTGGTGTACCAGTTAACGGGTGATCCAAATGCATCAAGCCGTACTCGCTACAAAACCGAAGAATGGGTTAAGCGCGTGCAAGACCTAGGTGCTGGCGAAATCGTCCTTAATTGCATGAACCAAGATGGCGTGCGTAAAGGCTACGACAATGTTCAGCTATCAAAAATGCGTGCACTGTGCGATATTCCACTAATTGCTTCGGGTGGCGCAGGGACAATGCAAGACTTTGTTGATGTATTTCAGCGAAGCCAAGTTGATGGTGCTCTCGCTGCCAGCGTATTTCACAAGAACGTCATTGATATTGGCGAACTAAAACAATTTTTAATCGATAATAATGTAGCGGCAAGACTATGCAATTAACCAAAGACACTCTTACTCAAGTCGATTTTGCCAAAAGCGAATTGATCCCAGCTATTGTGCAAGACGCACGCACTGGGGTTATTTTAATGCAAGGCTTTATGAATCAAGACGCATTAGCTGCCACTTTCGACAAACAAAAAGTAACCTTTTTCTCACGTTCTAAAGAGCGCTTATGGACTAAAGGCGAAACATCAGAAAACTACCTTGAAGTTGTCTCGGTGCACACCGACTGTGATTACGACTCTATATTAGTACTCGCAAACCCACTTGGCCCAACCTGTCACTTGGGTACACAAAGCTGTTTTGGCGATGATGCAAAACCTAGCTTATCGTTTTTGGCCGAGCTTGAACAAGTTATTGTCTCGCGTAAAAATGATGACCCAAGCAAAAGCTACACTGCGTCTTTATTTGCAAAAGACTTAAGCCGTAGTTGCCAAAAAGTGGGTGAAGAAGGTGTCGAAGTTGCCCTTGCAGCTATGAAACATGATAACGATGAATTAACCAATGAATCGGCAGACTTACTGTATCACTTAACCGTGTTATTACAGCGCCAAGGCTTATCATTGGCCGATGTGGTGAGTTGCTTACAAGGCCGCCATAAGTAAATGAAGTACATTAAGATGCACCTTTTCAGGTGCATCTTAAATCTTATTGCCTAAGTGCTTTTAAAACATCACGAGTAAAGTCATGTTCACTAAAGCCTTTAAGACCCGCAAGATCATACCCTCGCCTAACAATAACTAGCTGCTCGCTTGGAATAATCACCAAATATTGACCTCGGTTGCCTCGCGCTGCGATAGTATCGTTTGGTAATTCTGGGAAGCGTTCGTTATAAAGCCACCACTGTGCACCGTATCCAGGTGCAGCTTCAGGGGGCTGCGCAGGTGCTGGTTTACTTATATAACTTAACCAATCTTTTGGTAATATTTGCTCACCTTGCCAGCGACCATTATTTAGGTGTAACAGTCCTAAACGAGCAAGATCTCGTGAGGTAGTCCACACTTGCGATGACAAAATAAAGTCACTTTGCCAGTCAGATTCTAAAAAAGTATGTTGCATGCCAATTTTATCGAGCAAGTTTTCATACGGATAACGTAAGTAACTCGCTTCATCTTTGAAAGTTTCTCTTAGAGTGCGAAGCGCTAACATGGTGTCGTTATTGGCATATTTCCAGCGGCTGCCAGGCTTTACTTCTAACGCAGTATGCGTTGCAGTATCAGACACTAAACCGCCCCCCATATAAACCCGATCTGTCCGGTTGCCCGCTTTATTACTATCTAAGCCTGATGCCATATGAAGTAAGTTTTCAAGAGTTATTTCACCACGCGGATCAAGCGAATGAGACCAACTTTCAAGCCCCGCTGGTTTAGTTACATCAAGTCGCTTTTGCTCTACTGCCACACCAATGATGCTAGCGCCAATACTTTTTGCAACAGACCAAGTTCGCTGTGCGGTTTCTGGGGTAAAGCCTGCTTTATATTGCTCTGCTAAAATCGCCTGAGGGCTTGCTATTAAAATAGCTGAAGTACGTGCGCCTTCGCCATAATGACGAGTAAAAGCCTGAGCAATGACCTCATCAAGCGCCTTATTGCCCGTTGTTTTATTAACACCATTTAGCGTTTGCCATGGCTTACCATCATCCTTTAGATCAGCTAGGTTTTCTTTAAACGGAGATTGCACAAGTGATGCAGATTCTAGGCTAGCTCCAACAGGCAAATCAACACAACCTAAACGAGGACGCCACACCGATATACGCTGCTTATCTTTATCATAATCGACAGTGACTCGCCTATGCTTGGTATCAATATTTGCTTTCAGTGTTTTTACCGTGTCTGCGATTAAAGGATAAATCCCCGTGAGTTCATCTGTAACGATTTGCTCAGTCGTTTTGTCAGCATTAAACGTGGCACTACAAGTAAAGTTGGCGACATACCCTGCAGCATAAGCGTTTAAGGTTACATCAGTTTCCTCACTACAAGCACAAAAGCTGATCCACAATAAACTACTTAGGAAGATTATTTTTTTCATTATTATTCCTTGGGGGCAAATACTATAAGTTAGCAAAAGGAAAAAATAATGATATGTTTTTACGGCAGAGTTAACGCTTTTAACGGTAAAAAAGCTGGATATYAAATAACTAAGAAGCATTATTTTTTTTAAAAGTTTATAAACTGTTTAAACCTTTTGTACCAGCACCTGCGACTAAGCTAAAAACATCTCAAATATGAAAGGGAAGAACCATGTTAAGTAAAGTAAAAACACTCTCGCTTATTGCCGCAGGCCTATTATCAGCCCAAACATTTGCTTGGGGTGAAATGCCTCTGCAAGAAACCAAAAACCTTAAGCTAGATGCAGCATCATTAAGTGCTTTGAAAGTCGAAGCTGGCTCTGGTTTTTTGCACATTACAGGCACTGACAGTGATGAAGTAACCGTTAAAGCTGAAATTTATCAAGAACAGCCGCACGATGAATACTGCTTAACGCTTGAAGCTAAAGGCAATAATGCCGCACTTGGTGCAGGACAATGTGAACACCATACCAACAAGCAAACTCGCATTGATTTAACTGTTGCGATCCCGCATTCATTTAATGTCGATGTGCACGATGCTTCTGGTGAGATTATTATTAGCCATGTAGCTGATACAGTAATCAACGATGGTTCAGGTTCAATAACCGCGAATGACATTGAAGGCACATTAGAAATCAATGATGGTTCAGGCAGCATAGATGTTCGTAATGTTAGCCGTGATATTAAAATTCATGATGGCTCTGGCAATATTGATGTTGCAAACGCACTGGGCAATATTGAAGTACACGATGGCTCTGGTGGTATCGACTTAAATGATATTTCGGGTGATGTTGTCGTTTCAGATGGCTCTGGAAGCATTCGCGTTGATACTGCGGCAAACTTTGAGTTACTAAGTGATGGTTCTGGCTCAGTAAAAGTGACCAACATTGCTGGTAAAACTAAGATGTAAGCTTCAGGGCTATAAAGCCCTGATTTTTAATTACTTAGCCTTAAAGTTTACACTAAAAGTTTGTTTATCAATACTATTATTAAAC
>NZ_JAKEVN010000113.1:0-13823 GCF_022398505.1 Pseudoalteromonas sp. Isolate3
ATATTTACTTGTACAGACTCGACCCCATCCACACGTGCATTTAATACTTTACCTGATTTTTTGTTTTTTACACGTACTAATTCGTCTAACGTGCCATCTTCTAAAGCAATCCCAGTGGTCTTAATTCTTAAACCGCGTAATGAGGCATAAATAGTGACATTATCGCCTTTGCAAACCATACACACCTGACGCATTACAATAGGGCTGCCATCACGCAAGTTACGTTTGCTACGGCTGCCAATAAGTATAGACTCATCTTGTACGTATTGCGTTCTAACAAACTGCTTTGGTTTCATTTCAACACGTAAATGCTCTGGACGGATGACTTCACCACGAGCAAGGTTAGTTGTTACAACAACCACAGGTTCGAGCTCAATTATGCGGACATGGACGTATTGGGTCCAACTATTTAGGTCTTGGCACTTAAGTTGTACAGTTACCTGCCGATTAAAAGGAGGTTCTGTTGGTAACTCTTTGTTTATTGGCGACTCACAAAACCTCTCTGGAATGCGACCATCTAATGGTAAAGCACTTATTTGTGGTTTGGTGTCCAGATCAGGGAGCTGTTCGCTAACAAAATCGATAGCGATTTGTTGAAGTTGCTCGTTATTATAAACTTCTGCCTGCAGTTGTGTTGCAAACAACAGGCTAGTAAGAAAATAAAAAACACTGTATCTTCGGCTTTTTTTTAACAAACTCATATTGTTTCGACTATGCTTATGGTTGAAAACAAGGTATAAATATTTTGCGTCAAAAAACAGACGCTTCGTAACCTTATGTAGCTTTAACACAAAGAAGGCAATTATTGTTCCAGCTCTGATTGTTTATCTTTAGGAGATTGAAATGGCAGGCATTTTAGACTCAGTTAACCAGCGTACTCAGTTGGTTGGGCAAAACCGCCTTGAATTACTATTATTCAAACTCAGAGGGCGACAACGCTTTGGTATCAACGTGTTTAAAGTAAGAGAGGTTTTGCAATGCCCACCACTTACTAACATGCCAAAATCAAACGCGTATATTCGCGGCGTTGCGCACATTCGTGGCCAAACTATCTCTGTTATTGATTTATCGATGGCCGTAGGTGGTCCGGCAATTGAAAATATCAAAGACAGTTTTATCATCATTGCTGAGTACAACCGTTCAGTGCAAGGGTTCTTAGTTGGCGGAGTTGAGCGCATCGTTAATATGAACTGGGAAAAAATAATGCCACCGCCTTCAGGTGCGGGACGTTATTCATACTTAACAGCGGTCACTGAGATTGAAAATGAGTTAGTTGAGATACTTGATGTAGAAAAGATCTTAAACGAAATTTGTCCAGTTAACACTGAAGTGAGTGCTGAAGTGGTTGGTGAGGGTGAAATTCAGCGTGATTTAGGTGAGCGTATTGTCTTTATTGCTGACGATTCAGCGGTAGCTCGAAACCAAGTTAAACGTGCGCTTGAACCGTTAGGTGTACAAACTGAGTTAGCTAAAAACGGCAAAGAAGCATTATTACGTTTACGTGAGATTGCTCAGCTTGATTGTAAAAATGATATTACTGAGCGCGTTGGCTTATTGATATCTGACGTAGAGATGCCGGAAATGGATGGTTATACCTTAACCGCCGAAATTAAAGCAGATCCAAAATTATCACCTCTTCATGTGATCTTGCATACCTCTTTAAGTGGGGTATTTAACCAGGCAATGATTGAAAAAGTAGGTGCCGATGATTTTATTGCAAAATTTAACCCAGATGAATTAGCAACAGCTGTGAAAAAGTGGGTTCATTGTGATTAATTATTTATAGGTGGTATTACTTTGGAAAATAAGCATTTACAACAAAGCGAATACGATCAATTCCGCTCTTTCTTAGAACAACAATGTGGCATCGTGCTTGGTGATAACAAACTTTACTTAGTAAAAAGTCGCCTAGCGCCGCTTATGGCACGTTTTAATGTCGAGTCTTTATCACAGTTGGTAAGTAAAACCTTAAGTCCTCATGAGAGGCAGCTTCGTGCCGCTGTGGTTGATGCGATGACCACCAATGAGACGCTTTGGTTTCGAGACCAATACCCATTTGAGCTATTGAAAACGAAGCTATTCCCTGAACTTAAAGATGTTCGTCGACCATTGAAAATATGGTCAGCGGCAAGTTCATCAGGGCAGGAGCCATACTCTATTGCCATGTCGGTCGCTGAGTTTCAGGCTAAAAACCCTGGCGTATTAAAGATGGGAGCGCAAATAATTGGCACAGACATTTCTAATACCATGCTTGATATGTGTAAGAACGCTGAGTACGACTCGTTAGCCCTTGCTCGTGGTTTGTCGATGGAACGACGTCAGAAGTTCTTTAAGGACAGCGGTAATGGAATGGCTCAGGTTGTTGAACCTATTCGCAAAATGGTGAGCTTTAGACATTTAAACTTACTAGATTCATACGCCTTAATGGGCAAGTTTGACATTATATTTTGTCGTAATGTGTTAATTTACTTCTCACCAGAAGTAAAAGCTAAAATCATTTCGCAATTTGCTCAAGCTTTAAACCCTAAAGGTTATCTATTTTTAGGTGCATCTGAATCAATGGCGGGCCTTAGTGACAGCTTTGATATGGTTCGTTGTAACCCTGGTATTATCTATCAAAAAAAGTAAACTCTCCTTAGCAACCTAGTCCTTAGGTTGCTAAATTTATCTATTTTTCAGTCTGTTATACAAATAAAGCTTACTCCTTATTTTTGGCTTATCTTTTGCATTGTTCACTGCAGAGTCAATTTTTTGGAGATGGTTATGGCTATCAGTTTTGATAAAGCATTTGGAGTTCATCCGCATGCGATGTTGATCCGTTCACAACGCGCTGAGTTATTAGCGACAAATATCGCTAATGCTGATACGCCGGGCTATAAAGCGAAAGACATCGATTTTGCCTCGGCATTAAAAGCGGCAAAAAGCAACCAGCAAGGTGGCAATAGTATGGTAAGAACCGATGCTAAACATATAGCCGGAGGCAGTCGTTTTGTTGGTAATGCCGAAATGTTTCGTACGCCAAATCAAGCAGATACAGGTGATGGTAACTCAGTTGATATACAAGTGGAACGAAACTTGTATGTACAGAACTCATTAGAGTATCAGGCAAGCCTGCAATTTATGAGTAGTAAAATTAAAGGCCTTAAAAAAGCCCTCGGTAGTCAAGGAGCTTAATCATGAGTTTGTATAATGTTTTTGATATTTCAGCAACCGGTATGAGCGCGCAAAATGTCCGCTTAAATACTACTGCCAGTAATATCTCGAATGCGAATTCGATTAGTTCTAGCCAAGATCAGACGTATCGAGCGCGCCATCCTGTTTTTGCTGCAGAGTTGACTAAAGCGTCAGCATCACAAAGCAATCCTCAGGGCTCTTCTGTTGGCGTTAAAGTACTAGGCATTGTAGAGAGTGATAAGCCTCTGCAAATTGAATATAACCCAAACCATCCAAGTGCTGATGAAAATGGTTACATCTATAAGCCTAACGTTAATGTTGTAGAAGAAATGGCAAATATGATTTCTGCCTCTCGCTCTTACCAAACAAATGTGCAAGTTGCTGATGCAGCTAAGCAAATGTTAAGTAAAACACTGTTGCTTGGGCAGCGGTAACCGAGGATAAGTTATGAGTAACGACATCAGCAGTGCGTCATCCACGTATTTAGATAATTTACGTTGGCAAGACAATCAAAATAAAACAGAAGAGAAAGATGATACTTTAACGCAAGAAGACTTCTTCTCACTTTTAACACAACAGTTGTCGTTTCAAGACCCAAGCAAGCCAGCTGATAATGATCAAATGATTGCGCAGATGACGAACTTCACTATGGCTGAGGGTATTTCAAACTTAAATGAGAAGTTTGAATCACTGACTGCTTCAATGACATCAAATTCTGCGTTACAGGCTTCTACCCTTGTTGGTAAGCAAGCATTACTTGAGTCTGACACGATTGATTTTGATGGTGAAAATCTCGCTAAAGGGTCGGTAGTTGCAGAAACTGCCGTTGAGTCTCTAACGTTAAGAATAACAGATTCATCGGGCCAGTTAGTGCGCACGATTGAATTAGGTTCGCAGTCAGCGGGTGCACTTCGTTTTGAATGGGATGGTAAAGATAACGATGGCAATGTACTACCAGAAGGTGAGTATGACATTAGTGCTGAAGGCTTTGTAAATGGAGACTACAGCAGTATGCCAATGGCGACCTTTAAGAATATTGAAAGTGTCAATATTAATGGCGCCAGCGGCATTATCGTAAATACAAAAGAGGGTGCGGTTAGGCTAACTGATATAGCTGAAATCGCATAAGTAAAAAAGGTTTGGGTTAGCTTAGGCTAAGAGATAGGTTAGAGGTGAGTTATGAGCTTCAATATTGCATTAACAGGCTTAGCAGCCGCGCAAAAAGATTTAGACGTTACAGCAAATAATATTGCTAACGTCAATACCACGGGCTTTAAGGAGTCTCGTGCAGAGTTCGCTGATGTGTACGCATCATCAGTATTTAGTTCTGGTAAAACAAAAAATGGTGACGGTGTAAGAACAACAATGGTGGCACAGCAATTCCACCAAGGTTCATTATCTTTCACTAATAACTCACTGGACTTAGCAATTACTGGTGAAGGTTACTTTGCCATGGCAAATGACCTAGGTGCACAAGATTTTACATATACTCGTGCTGGTGCGTTCAAACTTAATAAAGACAACTTTATTGTGGATGCTAGCGGAAACTACTTACAAGGTTTCCCTGTTGATGAAGCAACGGGTGATACAACTTCTGTTAGTTTAAGCACATCTTCTGCGCTACAAATTCCTGATGCATCAGGTTCTCCACGCGCTACGACCAATGTTTATTCGTCGTTTAACTTAGATTCTCGTGCATTAACGCCAGCAGTTACACCATTTGACCCAGAGACAAGTGCGTCGTACAACAGTTCAACATCAACCACGGTGTATGATTCTTTAGGTGAGCCACACATTTTACAGTTCTTCTTTGTTAAAACTGACGCAGCAGTGACTGGTAATGATAATGAATGGCAAGTGTTTGCAACACTTGATGAAAAGCCGTTTGCTGCTAATGGTACTGAGCAAACTGCGTCGCCATATACACCTATTTCAACTTTTCAGTTTGACTCAAGTGGTTTACCACAAAGCACAGATGGGACTGCAAATACGGATGCTACGTTTAATCCATTAACAATACCTTCAGGCGGTATATCTGGTTTACTGTCTAATGGTGCGAGTTTCCCTGATGATGTAAACATTAACTGGCGCGATGAAGCTGGTACAACGAATAAAATACCGACTCAATATGCAAGTAACTTTGAAGTGAAAGCGCTTGAGCAAGATGGTGCGACTGTTGGTCGTCTATCAGGTATCGATATTGGTACCGATGGTAAAATTGTTGCTTCATACAGTAATGGTGATACTTCTTTCCTTGGCCAAGTTGCGATGGTACGTTTTTCGAACTCACAAGGCTTGCAACAAGTAGGTAATACTGCTTGGAAGAAGAGTTTAACATCAGGTGAGCCGATTGCTGGCGAACCAGGTTCAGGTACTTTAGGTTCAATTAACTCATCTGCGCTTGAGCAGTCGAATGTTAACTTAACTAGTGAACTTGTTGATTTGATCAGTGCGCAGCGTAACTTCCAGGCAAATTCACGTGCGCTTGAGGTTAACTCAACACTACAACAAAATATCCTACAGATCCGTTAATTTTAGCGGCTCTAAGCTAAATCCGACACGAAGGCTGCTCCCTCTATTGGCAGCCTTTTTTCATTTTACCGACCTCATTTTTCTTTCCTATTTTAGCGTCAATTTTACTTTGGCACTTTTATTGCATTTCTTAGTTATCGTATTTTTAGTGAGTCAATGTTATGGACAAAATGGTCTACATTGCCATGTCGGGTGCAAAGCAAAGTTTGCGAGGTCTTGAACTCAAGGCCAACAATCTTGCTAATGCTAACACCACTGGCTTTAAAGCTGATTTTGCACAAGCTCGCTCTATGCAAGCCTTCGGTGAAGGTTTGCCATCTAGGGTGTTTGCAATGCAAGAACGCCCTGGATCTAATATGGAATCGGGTGGCTTTGTTGAAACTGGCCGCGAGCTTGATATCGCGATGAGTGACCGTGGTTGGTTGAGTGTACAAGATGCATCAGGCAATGAGGCGTACACAAAAACTGGCACATTAAACATTACTCCAGATGGCGCGTTGATCACTAGCCACGGCCGTCAAGTAATTGGCGAAGGTGGTCCAATTATTTTGCCGTTACCTATCGAGAAAGTTGAGTTTAGTGAAGATGGCGCTATTCAGGTTCGCCCACAAGGTGCGCCTGCTAACTTTTTAGAAGTAGTTGATCGGCTGAAAGTGATTGAGGCTGATAACACTCAGCTTGAAAAAGGTAATGACGGATTATTCCGACCAAAAGAAGATATGTTGGTAAATGATCTATGTGGTTTTTGTGATATTTCACCGAACGTGAAAGTACTGTCGGGAACGCTTGAGATGTCGAATGTAAACCCAGTGCATGAAATGGTCGACATGATCAGCAATCAACGCCAATTTGAATTACAAGTTAAATTGATGAAAACAGCCGAAGAGCTCGATGAGCGTCAAGATCAGCTGTTACGCATTGTTTAAGATGACTGAGAGGGTAGAGTTATGAATCCTGCATTATGGATCAGTAAAACCGGGCTTGACGCCCAGCAAACCGATATTTCGGTGATCTCAAATAATCTCGCGAATGCCAGCACGGTCGGTTACAAAAAAAGCCGCGCCGTATTTGAAGATTTACTATATCAAAACATTAACCAACCAGGTGGTCGTTCGTCACAAGACACTGAAATGCCATCGGGCTTAATGCTAGGTGCCGGTGCCAAAGTGGTTGCTAACCAAAAGAACTTTTCACAAGGTAACATGCTTACCACAGAAAATTCATTGGATTGGATGATTTCAGGTCCTGGTTTTTTTGAAGTGCAATTACCTGATGGCAATATTGCCTATTCACGTAATGGTCAATTCACGACTGACGAAGATGGTCGAATTGTGACATCGGGAGCGGGTTTTCCCTTGCAGCCTGAAATGAATGTTCCAGATGATGCACAATCAATCACTGTTTCGCAAGACGGTGAAGTGTCAGTTCGTATCGCAGGGCAACCAGACAATGTGGTAATTGGTCAGCTAACTATTAGTGATTTTATTAATCCATCGGGTCTTGAGCCCATGGGGCAAAACTTATACACAGAAACCGCTGTTAGTGGTGCGCCTGTGCAAGGTAACCCAGGTATCGATGGTTTAGGCAGTGTGGTTCAAGGTTCTCTTGAAACGTCTAACGTGAATGTGACAGAAGAGCTCGTTAACTTGATTGAAACACAACGAATTTATGAAATGAATTCAAAAGTGATTTCAGCGGTTGATGAAATGCTTAGTTACATTAATCAGCAGCTTTAATGGGTAGGAGGCAGCATGCGTAATATTATCTTAGTCACATCGGCAGCATTAATGCTGGGTGGTTGTATGACAACGCAAAATCATCATGTGGTTCAGGATGACCCTTACTATGCGCCTATGTACCCGGAGCCTACAACAGAGCCTATGGTACCAACGGGGTCGTTGTTTGATAGTTATTCATCAAATGACTTGTACTCAGATAAAAAGGCTCTACGCGCTGGCGATATCATCACTGTTAAATTGCAAGAGTCTACTCAAGCGACCAAAGCAGCTAAAACCGAAACAGATAAAGAAACGGATGCGAGTTTAGATCCAGTAATTGGTCTGGGAGGTAATCCAGTTAACATTGGTGGTGATAGTATTCAATTTGGTATTGGCTCGGGGGCATCGTTTAAAGGTGACTCAAAGTCTAATCAATCAAACAGCTTATTTGGTGATATTTCTGTCAACGTGATGCGTGTTTTACCCAATGGAAACTTAGTTATTCGCGGTGAAAAATGGCTTACGTTGAACACTGGCGAAGAGTTTATTCGCCTTGAAGGCTTAGTTCGTCCAGAAGATGTTTCAGCTAGTAATACAGTAACATCAAACCGAATTGCCAATGCGCGAATTCAATATTCAGGTAAAGGGCAAATTCAAGAAACACAAAGCGCAGGTTGGCTGTCTCGTTTCTTTAGTAGTTCGCTTTTCCCATTTTAGAGGAACAAAGTCATGAATGGGTTTAAATACATCATCGCTCTTTGCTTAATTAGCCTGCAGTTTTCTGCACAGGCTGAGCGAGTCAAAGATGTATCTATGGTTGAAGGTGTTCGTGCAAACCAATTAGTCGGTTATGGTTTGGTTGTAGGTTTGCCAGGCACAGGTGAACAAAGCAGATTTACTCAACAGAGCTTTAAAGCCATGTTAAATGGCTTTGGTATTACTTTACCAGATAGCTTAAAACCTAAAATTAAAAATGTTGCAGCCGTTGCTGTTCATGCAGAGCTACCGGCATTCAGAAAACCAGGGCAAACCATAGATATTACGGTTTCGTCTATCGGGAGTGCAGGTAGTTTACGCGGTGGTACCTTATTACAAACCTTTTTGAAAGGGGTTGATGGTAATACGTACGCGATTGCACAAGGCAGTTTAGTTGTTGGTGGTCTAGGTGCTGAAGGAGCTGATGGTAGCCGGGTCATTATTAACACGCCAACGGTAGGTCGTATTCCAAACGGTGCCATTGTAGAGCGTGCTATTAAGAGCCCGTTTATGCAAGGTGACTACATTACCTTTAATTTAAACCGCCCTGATTTCACAACGGCAAAACGCTTAGAGCAAACAATTAATGATTTAGTTGGCCCTGATAGCGCGCAGGCAATCGATGCAGCCTCAGTTCGTGTATTGGCACCGCGTGATGCATCTCAACGTGTTGCGTATTTGTCTACTCTTGAAAACTTAGAGTTTAAGCCGGCAGACACCGCTGCAAAAATTATTGTTAACTCGCGCACTGGTACAATTGTGATTGGTAAAAATGTGAAGCTGCAGCCTGCGGCTATTACGCACGGTGGTTTGACGGTCACTATTGCTGAGCTGCAAAATGTGTCACAACCAAATGCCTTAAGTGAAGGTGAAACCGCTGTCACAAATCAAAGCATTATTGATGTTAATGAAGATGACTCACGTGCTTTTGTATTTAACCCTGGTGTTAATCTTGATGATCTCGTTCGAGCCATCAATGAGGTTGGGGCCGCACCGGGTGATTTAATGGCGATTCTAGAAGCTTTAAAAGAAGCGGGGGCGATAAACGGGCAACTGGTTATCATTTAAATTAAAGCGCGCTTTCGAGCGCGTTTTTGTTTCAAGTAGTTATTAAATCATTCAGCTCACAGATATCAGTCAAATCTTTGTTCTGAAGTCACTCCATTCCTATATCAGTTATTAGCTATTCATTTATATAGTTTTTTGTTGGCGCAATTTTTGCATTTTATTTTTCATTATTAACTATTGTGTCAAAAAGCTGATGGATACTAATCATCTCGACAAGCAAAACTTTTTTGATTTAGGTAACTTAGACTCATTACGTCAAAGTGCTTTGAAAAGTGATGCCTCTAGCGATGCGTCAAAAGAGGCGCTGAAAAAAGCGGCGGCACAATTCGAATCTATCTTCACTCAAATGCTTCTTAAAAGTATGCGTAAAGCAAATGAAGCGTTTGAAGATAAAGACAGCCCATTTAATTCAAGCGGCGTTAAGTTTTTTGAAGAGATGCATGATCAACAAATGTCGGTTGAGCTTTCATCTAATGGCTCGCTCGGCCTAGCTGACTTGATAGTGCAGCAGCTTTCGCCTGACGGTAAGAAGTTTACTCCTGGTTCTGTGCTTAGAACTACTGCTGACTTTGATAGTGATAAACGGGCAAGCGGTGTGGTTGATAGCAAAACTGATGTTAAGGCTGAACCGCAAGCTGTCGCAGATACAACAGCAAACGAGCAAACAGAAAACCGCTTTGAAGATGTGGAGTCTTTTATTAGCTCTGTTTGGGAGCACGCAAAAAATGCTGCACAGAAGATTGGTTTAAATCCTGCTGTGATGGTTGCTCAAGCAGCCCTTGAAACAGGTTGGGGTAAACACATTATCAGTAAAGCCGATGGCACAAGTAGTAACAACTTATTCAATATTAAATCGGATACGAGCTGGCAAGGTGATAAAGCGAGCAAAGTCACGCTTGAGTTTGAACAAGGCGTGCCAGTTAAAAAGCAAGCAAGTTTCCGTTCTTATCAATCGATTAAAGACAGTGTTAACGACTTTGTGGATTTCTTAAATGAAAACCCACGTTATCAAGAAGCACTCAATAATACTGCAGAGCCTGCAGCCTTTTTAGATTCGTTACAAAAAGCAGGTTATGCAACTGATCCAAATTATGCCGATAAAATTAAGCAGGTATTGAAGCGTGTTGAGCTTCAAAGTGTCGCTGCTTCATTGGTACGTTAAGGAGTAGACCCTGATGTCATTTAGCTTATATGACATAGCAAATGCCGGTGTAAGAGCTAATTCTGAGCTTTTACAAACCACCAGTAAAAACATAGCCAACGTTAATACCGAGGGCTATGTGCGTGAGCGTACAGAGTTCACAACCATGATCGACAACCAAGTGGGTCGTGGTGAAACGTATCGCTTACTGAATGAATTTGCGCAGAAGCAATTAAATAGAGATACCTCTAATAAAACATTCTTTGATCAATTTGTGACTGAAGCAAGCCGTGTAGATAGCTTGTTTTCTGAAGAGTCAAACAGCTTATCAACGAGTGTCAATTCGTTTTTTAACAATGTACAAGAAAGCTTAAATCAACCGTCATCAACAGTAGCTCGTTCACTGGTAATGACTGATGCACAAAACTTAATTGATCAAATGGACAGATTATCGAGCATTGTGGTTGACCAAAAAGCAGTGGTAAATGAGCAACTAGAGATTTTTTCTGAAGAAGCAAATAACCTGATCCAAAATATCAGTGATTTGAATACTAAGATTGCGTCGGTTCATGGTACTGATCGTGAGTCAGTATCAAGTGGTTTATACAATGAACGCGATAAAGCGATTCGTGACTTATCTGAGCTGATTGATATTGAAACCCTTGATGGTAATAACGGCGAAAAGCAAGTGTATTTAGGCTCAGGCCAAGCTCTTGTCATGCAAAGTGGTACATTTAACTTGTTTTCATTCAGTGGCGATCCTGATCCGAACTTTAAAGAGCTGAAACTTGATGTAAACGGTGGCAAAGCTGTGCCGCTTGAAGTTGATGTAAGTAAGTTGAAAGGCAAAATAGGTGGATTATTGGCATTTCGTGACGACATTTTAGTGCCAGCGCAAAACCAGCTAGGTCAAATGGGGTTAGCGTTAGCTGATGCCTTTAACCAACAAAATAGCTTAGGTATGGACGCTAATGGTGAAATTGGTGGTGATATTTTTGCTATTCCAACGGTTGATGCGTTTGGTTATCAAGCCAATACGGGCACATCAACAATGACGGCAACTCTTGAGCCAGGTAAAGGCAGCGAATTGCCAGCAAGTGATTTTATCGTTACTTATACCAGTGCCACGACTGTTGAAATTCAGGCAATAGATAATAAAGGCGAACCAATTGGCACCGCGTCAACAGCGAATGTGACAGCAGGTGTGATTGACTCATCAACCATCACTGGCGGAGAGTCATTTGGTTTACAACTCAATGTATCGGGTGCTGCCAATACCGGTGACCAATTTATGGTTAAGTTGAACTCTCAGGCTTCTACGAGCCTAGAGCTTGCAACGGAACGCCCTGAAGACTTAGCATTAGCATCACCTATTCGAACTGCGAACGATATTAATAACACCAGTGACGCAAGTATTTCTGCTGGTACAGTCTCAGATATTGATAACTCAACGGGTATTACCGTAGGCCCACCACCTAGTTTGGCGAATGGCGATATCACGTTAGTGAAAACGGCGAATGCTAACGAATATCAAATCACAGATGGCAACGGCACATCAACGTTTACTATTACACCACCTGCTGAGAATATTCTTGCTCAAGCGGGAGCACCTTATGATGCTTATGGCTTCGATTTTAATATCGAAGGCTCTCCAGCTACAGGAGACACTTTCACACTTGAGTTTAACACTGGTGGTTTTGATGATAACCGTAATGGTTTGCTATTGGCTGATTTACAAAATGGTGAACTAGTTCGTCAAAATGTTGAAGCAAGTAGTACTGCTGATAATCATAAAACCTTTAATCAAGCATATTCTGGAATTGTTACTGATATTGGTGTTGTGACTAGTCAAGCTCAAACCAATGGCGCAGCCTTTACAGCATTGGCTGATCAGTCGGAAGCCTGGTATGAATCGCTATCAGGTGTAAACCTTGATGAAGAGGCGGCAAACTTACTGCGTTTTCAACAATCGTATGCGGCATCTGCACAGGTACTTTCAACAGCACGTACTATTTTTGACACCTTATTAAGTGCGGCGAGGTAATTATGCGTATTTCAAATAACATGATGTATAAGAATAACCTTAACTCTATTCTTAACTCACAGCAAAATGTAAACAAAGCACAAGAGCAGGTTAATACCCAAAAGCGTGTATTGACTGCTGCTGACGATCCTTCAGCAACGGCTCGCGCTTTACTTTATAACGATCGCATTCAGGGTAATGAACAGTTCTCAAAAAATATCACAATGTTGAATAGCCGCCTGACGACAGAAGAAAGTGTGCTGCAAAATATTAAAGGTGCACTTGAGTCTGCTTATACTTTATCTATTCAAGCAGGTAATGGTGCCTATAGTGATATCGACCGTGAAGGTATTGCTGAAGAAGTTAAGGCACTACAAAGCACCGTTCTTGATTTAATGAATGCAAAAACCGAAGACGGTAAGTTTATCTTTTCGGGCTATCAAGATAATACTCCATCCTATAGCTACAATAGTACGTCTGGTCGCTATGAATATGGTGGCGATCAGGGGCAACACAAAATCAAAGTGGCTGAAGGTGTAGAAATCAAATCGAGTGACAATGGTTTTGATACGTTCGAAAAAGTTGATGCGCGCCTAAATGTGGCCTCAAACGACGGCACTGTGTCTGGCGGTATCACAAGCTCAAAAATTTATGTTACTGAGCAAGCTGATTTTGATAAGTTTCATCAGGCAAATTACAACGCTGATCCTGCCGCAGCCGCAAATGCCAATACACTAAGCTTTATTACTACCACAGGCACACCTAATACATTTGTTGTGCAGCAAGCGGGTGTAACGATTGACAGTGGCAGCTTTGAAGACGGCAAAATTGTATATCAAGGTATGGAAATTTCTGTTTCGCCTGTTGCTAATGGCCAAATCGATGTTGACCTTGAATCACCGCAAAAAGAGAATGCGTTAAATACTTTGGATGACCTGGTAGCAGGACTAACCAATCCTAATTTAACTCAGGAAGAGTTTGATCAAGTTTTAGCGGATGCCATTGTACAACTCGATAATGCCAAAAATCAGGTTTCACTTGTACAGGCAGGTTTGGGTGGGCGTTTAAATACAGCCAAGAAAATTGAACAATCAAACGGTGACTTAGATACTAGCAATAAAGCTGCAAAAGCTGAGCTTGTTGAACTTGATATGGCTGAAGCGATTACTGAACTAACTAAACAAGAAACATCACTGCAAGCTGCACAAGCAACATTTGGCCGTTTAGCTAACCTTTCATTATTTGATTACTTATAACTTATAAGGGTTAGGCTTGTTTTTTGAGCTTAACCTACAAAACCTTCCTTAAGCTTCCCACTTTATAAGCACTTTTAGCTCACTCTTTATTTTGTTTTTACCCTCATTAACACATCGTGATAGCGGCTTTTATGGTAACCAGAAGCCATATTTAG
>NZ_JAKEVN010000114.1:0-13501 GCF_022398505.1 Pseudoalteromonas sp. Isolate3
TATTTTCACAAAACTGACATATAATACCCCTCCAGAGGAAAGATGCTTATACCTAAGCGTCTTTTTTTATGCCTGAAATTTACGGGTAAAAATACACACACACGGTATCCTTTGGAGTTTTAATTGAAATTACGTCACCTCTCACAGTTAACTGTAGCTATTGTTGCTGCATTATCTACTTCAGCTTTTGCTGAGCAAGAAAAAACCACTGCTAAACAAGATGCTTTCGAAAAAATCGAAGTAACAGCGCGTAAGCGTACAGAAAGCATTTTTGAGTCGCCAACTGCAGTGACATCAATCGGCGAAAACCTGATTGATAAAGCGAACATGAGCAACCTAGAAGACATTGGTAAATACGTACCTAACCTAAACATCACTCGTTATGGTGTAGGTAATGCGGCCCATGCATCTGTATTTATTCGTGGTATTGGTTTACAAGACCACGTGATCACAACTGATCCGGGTGTAGGTGTTTACTTAGATGGTGTTTACCTAGGTCGTCAAATGGGCTCAAACTTATCATTACCAAATGTTGAGCGTGTAGAGGTATTACGTGGTCCACAAGGTACCTTGTATGGTCGTAACACGTTAGGTGGTGCAGTAAATATTATTACTAAGCAACCTGGTGACGAAGGCATTGTAACGACAACGGCAAAAGTAGGTAGCCGTGGTCGTTTAGCCGGTGACGTTTACTTTAATAACAGCCTTACCGACACTGTAAGCATGTCTGCAAGCGTGTCTTATAAGCAACGCGATGGTGTAGGTGAAGCGATTAACCTTGCTAACCCAGAAAAAGAAATCGGTGAAGAGCAAGAACTAAGCGGTCGTATGGCGCTTAAATGGCAAGCAAGCAGCGATTTATCTTTTGTGTTCTCTGTTGATGGTGTTGATAACGAGTCAGGCCAATCGCCATATACAATTGAATTAACCGCGCCACTGGATCCGAATGACCCATTCAATGGTGATTTTCCATTGCTAACAGAAGATATGTTACCAAGCGATCCTGATGACTTAGCATCAACGGTAGCGGGTATTGAGTCGACAGCCTACTCAGGCTGGGGGTCATCTTTAACAGCTGATTGGGACATAAATAATACTTACACAGCTAAGTTCATTACCAGCTACCGTAGCTCAGAGTATGAAGGTGGTCTGGATGATGACGCTGTTGCTCTTAACTTATCTGAATTCCCTGAAGAAGGCGGCGCAGATCAATATTCATTCGAAATCCAATTAAACGGTAGTTTTGATAATATGGATTTTGTATCTGGCTTATACTTCTTTAATGAAGATGGTTTCACAAGCTCTGGTCCGTTTGTATTTAGCCCGTTTAATACACCAGATGGCTTTCTGAATGATGGTACTACAGCGTCGTTTGGTGATTACGGTTACTTTGATATTAATCAAGAGACTAACTCATACGCGGCTTATATTAATTCAAGTTATGATCTAAGCGACGATTTAACTGTAGGTGGTGGTCTACGTTATTCGAAAGATAAAAAAGAAGCCGATGCTTTGTTCCCAACCTTTGCGGCACGTAAATATGTAAGTGCAGATTTTGATGCAGTAACATGGGATTTAAATGCATCGTACCAGCTTAGCAATAACATGAACGTGTATGGCCAAATCCAAAAAGGTTATCAAACAGGTGGTTTCCCACCGCGTCCATTTGGTGGCCCTGATCAATTTGTTTCTTTCGATGAAACAAAAGCGATTAACTATGAGCTAGGCCTTAAAGGTCAGATACATGAAGACGTATCTATGATGCTTGCTGTGTTTGTTACTGACTACACAGACCTTGCATTACCATTCTCAGATCCAACTGCAGGTGGCGGCTTTGTTACTATCGTAGAAAATGCGGGTGAGTCTAAAGCACAAGGTATTGAGCTTGAGACAACTATCGCATTCACTGATGACTTTACTCTACGCAGCGCAATTGGTTACCTAGATTCAGAAATTACAGAAGTTGATGACGGTGTATTGGGTATTGGTAAAGGTGATTCACCAGCACTAACACCACGTTGGACTGTTATGGTCGCACCTTCTTATTTCATTGATTTAAGTAACGGTGGCACAGTTGCTGTAAACGCTAACTACTCATACCGTAGCGATATGCAAGGCCAATCAGTTTACAACCAAAGTGAACACATTGATTCTCGTGAATTAGTAGGTTTTAATATCTCTTACTTAAACCCGAATGGTGACTTTGAAGTAACTCTTTACGGTGAGAACGTGTTAAACGAAGTATACGATGTGGGTCGTTTACAACAATCAGGTTTTGTTGGTGTAATGCGCAGTAATGACCGCAGTGAGTTTGGCTTAAAATTCAAAAAAGAATTTGAGCTTTAATTGATACAAAAAAGGGCAAGTAAATACTTGCCCTTCTTTTTAATTATTTTTCTCTTGCTCGCGTTTTTCGCGTGCTTCTCTTAATTCTTCAGCCAGTTCTTTTGCTTTTTGCTTGGTTTTTTCAGAAAGCTCACCAGCAGCTTCTTT
Source organism: Pseudoalteromonas sp. Isolate3 (assembly GCF_022398505.1). Classification (NCBI taxonomy): domain Bacteria; kingdom Pseudomonadati; phylum Pseudomonadota; class Gammaproteobacteria; order Alteromonadales; family Pseudoalteromonadaceae; genus Pseudoalteromonas; species Pseudoalteromonas sp. Isolate3. The sequence continues at coordinate 2,494 of NZ_JAKEVN010000114.1, forward strand.
GCTTTCAATCCATGCATCTAAGGCAATTTCTTTACCGTCGTCATACATGCTCAAGCCCATCTTTTTACTCTCTTCGAGTAACTCTTGCAGCGAGTCGTCGTTAAACTCATTGGTGGCGTCTTTTACATCGCTCCAAGCATCGGTTAGCGCCTGCTTTACTTCATCTTTTGCTTCGTTGGCATCTTTTTTGGCTTGCTCTGCATCATCACAACCCGTTAAGGCAATACAGCCAAATAAAACTAAGCTTGCTAATTTTTTCATATTTTTCTCTAATGGTTAATCAACTATTAAGCAGTATAAGCAATAAAAAATGAATATAGCTAGAACAGCACGATTAAGTTTTCGGTTAATGGATGAAAATGATGCCGATCTACTTTATGAACTCGATAACGACCCTGAGGTAATGAAATATTTAACTCGTGGCAAAGTAAGCAGTATGGAGACAATCAAAGAGGTATTTATTCCTCGTATGAATGCTTATCGAAATGAGCAAAAAGGGTGGGGGCTATGGCAAGTAAATATCAACGACAGCGATACCTTTATCGGTTGGGTATTAGTAAGACCTATGGGTTTCTTTGAACAGCCTGATTTCAGCGATTTAGAAATTGGTTGGCGCTTTAAGCAAATGAGCTGGGGCAAGGGATATGCATCTGAGGCAGCACTAGCTGTTGCGCATACGGTGTGTCAGGACCCTGTAGTTAAATCGCTTTCAGCGACTGCATTGAAAGAAAATGTAGGGTCTATAAAAGTGATGGAAAAGTTGGGTCTAACTCATGTAAAGGATTATATGCATAATGATGAGCATGGCGACATACCAGCTGTACTTTATTCGTGTTTTAAAGAGCAGCTTGGGCAAGTTAATCGTAACTAATTGACCTTAAGGGTTACACATGTCTAAATGGTCAAAATAACATCAAGAAAAAGGAAGTACCATGGCAAATTTAGTCAAATACGCGGCACATCTATTCATCGTTACCGCGATATTCTTTCATCCGTTAAGCTTTGCAAAGCAAGCAGCTGTCGCTATGCCAGATAGTTACAGCAGTGATACTGCACGCGCTATTTTAGAGCAGGGCGGTAACGCTGTTGATGCTGCAATAGCTGCACAATTTGTATTAGCTGTCACCCTGCCTGAAGCAGGTAATATAGGTGGTGGTGGCTTTATGCTGATCCAAAAAGATGGCACAGGTGATTTTATTGATTACCGCGAAACAGCACCTGCTGCAGCTCATCGCGATATGTACCTTGATGATAAAGGCGATGTTATTGACAACATGTCGGTATACGGTATTCACGCAAGCGGTGTTCCGGGAAGCGTTGCTGGTATGTGGCTTGCACATCAAAAGCACGGCAGTTTAGAGTGGAAAACTTTGCTAGAGCCTGCAGTTAAGTTAGCAGAACAAGGTTTTGTGGTACATCCCAAATTAGCCGCCAGCATTGAGCGTTACATTAAGCGCATGGCTAACAAGTCGGTCAACATTAACTTTGCAGATTACTTTGCTGATGCCAAAGCAAACAAGGTATTCAAGCAGCCGGAACTTGCCGCCACACTGAAACGTATTCGTGATCAAGGTAAGGCTGGCTTTTATGAAGGTGAGACTGCAAAGATCATTGCTGATTTTATGAAGCAACATGGCGGTATTATTAACGAGCAAGACTTAAAAGCCTATCAAGCTAAATCACGTACACCAATCAAAGGCAATTGGCGCGGTTACGAAGTGCTCACATCGCCACCGCCAAGTTCTGGTGGTATTGCTATTTTACAGTGGCTAAAAATGTATGACCTTGCAAAGCCAAAGGAAAATCTTGAACACAACTCTACAGCGTATGTACATATTTTGGCTGAAGTAGGTAAACGCGTGTTTGCTGATAGAGCTGAATATTTAGGTGACCCAGATTTTTATGAAGTGCCAAAAACAGCTCTACTTGCAGATGATTACCTTGCTAAACGAGCAAGTACAATTCGCCCAAATGTCATTTCAACAACCGAGAATATCAAACCAGGTTTGCATGAAAGCGAGCAAACAACGCATTTTTCCATTATTGATAAATGGGGCAATGCAGTCGCTAATACCACGACGATAAACCTTAGCTTTGGTAGTGGTGTGGTTGTATCGGGCGCTGGTTTTATTTTGAATGATGAAATGGACGACTTCAGTGCCAAACCAGGTGTGATGAATGTATTTGGTGCAATTGGAGGCAAAGCTAACGAAATTCAACCTCATAAACGTATGTTAAGCTCAATGACACCGACCATTCTACTTCAAGATAATAAAGTTAAAATGGTAACTGGCTCTCCGGGTGGCACCACGATTATTAGCTCTGTGTATGAGTCTATTTTAAATGCGGTTGAATTTGATATGACTGCAGAGCAAGTGGTAGACAGCCCACGCTTTCATCACCAGTTATGGCCTAAAAATGTGATTAGATACCACACAGGTCTTGAACCAAAGGCTGTTAAAGCCCTAGAGAAAATGGGTTATACACTTGATGAACGCCATTTTGGTGATATGCATGTAATCATCAATAAAGACGGTAAATTAGATGCGGCATCTGAAGCATCTGGCCGTGGTAAGGCGATGGTGTTTTAATTAAACTTTAAACCAGACACAAAAAAAGCACCCGAGGGTGCTTTTTTCGATTTGATGAGCTGTTTAACCAATAGCTGGAATAAGCCCCGCCATTTGTAAACCTTGAGCACTAATAATAAGCACACCAAACAGGGCGGCGAGTGCTAAACCAATATTACCGCCTTTAACTTGGTAACCCGCATCAGGTTTGCTGCTTCGTTGCTTATAGACCATAGCAACCGGTAAAAACACCGCTAAGATAACCAGTGCAATGGCGGCGTAGCCAAGTGCCATTATAAACCCTTGTGGATAGAATAGCGCAAAGCCTAGTGGTGGAATAAAGGTGATCAAGGCGGTTTTGATTCGATCTTTACTGCCATTACCTTTTTTAAATGCATCAGCAAAAAAGTCGAATAAACCTAAACTTACCCCTAAGAAAGACGTAGCTAATGCTAAATCAGCAAAAATGTTCACAGCAGTGGCAACATGTGGGCTGTGAGCAATGCTAGCGACACTGCTAACAAACCCAGGTAAACCTTGGCTTTGAAGTAAATCGCTTTGACTCATCATACCTTGGCTTAGTAATTGCCAAAAAATATAAATCACTAAAGGCAGTGCTGCGCCTGCCACCATCACTTTACGAAGTGTTTTAATATCTAAACCAACGTATTTCACAATCGACGGAATAGAGCCATGAAAACCAAACGAGGTAAACACCACCGGGATTGCAGATAAAATCAGACCTTGTTCAATCGGCATTTCAAGTAAGTGTTGGCCATGCACATAAGGCGTCAGCATGTAAAATAAGCTGGCTAATACACACACTTTAATCGTGAACAGTACGCGGTTAAGCTTATCAACTTTGCTGGTACCGAGTGTAACCACCGTACCAATCACAATAGCCAGAATAACCGAGCCAACTTGTGGCGCTAAAGAAAGCGATAAACCATTGTTGAGCTTTTTTTGTAATTGTGCGCCGCCACCTGCGATATACGCGGCGCATAATGCGTAAAACAAAAACATTACTGAAAAGTTTGCCACCCATTGCCCACGTTTACCTAACCATGATTTAGCTAACGTATTGAGGGTTGCATCTCTGTCGGCATATTGATGTAGCTCTAGCATCAGTAATGCTGTGTAGGTCATTAAAACCCAAGTTAAAAAGATGAGTGATAACGCTGTTGTGAAACCAAGCCCAGCAGAGGCTATAGGCAATGCCAGCATCCCTGCACCTATGGTGGTGCCAGCAACAATTAACATGCTACCTATTGTTTTATTTTTAAGCACTTTATGACCCTTAAACTTCGTGAGAGGCAAGCAAGATATAACTTGTTTAACAAAACTTAAATAGTTTTGTTATAAATCAAAGAAATTAAATGTAACCTATGATTTACATGTGCAAACAGGCTGTTGAAATCAGCAAAGCACTTTTTGCCAAATAGCATGAGTATTAGTGTTGACAAAATCACCATTTAGGCGGATTCTTAAACTTCTTCAACTTACTTTTTAAATACCATGATGCAGCTAAACCAACGACCAACAAACAATTGTATGCGCCTGACTTCGTCAGTCGTGTGGTCTGTTATGTGCTGCGGTTAATTAAGTAAGTATTACTAACCGCGTTCTAAGCGGTTGGTTATTTCCCTTTTAAATTCTCTTCCGCTTTTTTCGCCTTTTTAAAGGAATAAGCTTGTGCCTGTTAAAGCCTCATATTTTTTAATGGTGGTGATTTGGTCAACAACACCACTGGGTATTGTTTGGAGTAGTGAAACGGTAGCACCAAGCCTGGCTGTGTTTTTACGCATGCTGGTGGGGCTGGTGTTGGCTTCGTTTGTCGTTGCTGTAGCCAATATTCGAGTACCTTGGGATCGGCGTGCTTTATTCCTTTATGGCTATTCAAGCATAGGTATTTTTGGTGGTATGTTATTAAGCTACATGGCTGCTAAAACTGTGCCTTCAGGCTTAATATCATTGATGTTTGGCCTTGCACCGATTTTATCGGGCTTACTTGCGCAAAAGATTCTGAACGAGCCTAAGTTTAGTGCCATTAAGCTTAGCGCACTTGGCTGTGCCTTAATTGGTTTGTTTTTAGTGAGCCAACGCCATATTCAAGGTGGAGTAGAGCAGTTAAGTGGCCTGTTATATGTGTTTATGGCAGTGTGCTTTTTTAGCTTAAGTGGTGTGATGATCAAGCGAGTAAGAATAGCCATTCACCCAATGGCTACAACATTTGGTGCTTTGGTATTTGTAACCCCACTGTTTTTTATTACTTGGTTGCTTGTCGATGGTCAACTAAATAGCCAAGTATGGAGTGCAAAGTCACTGTACTCAATTGTTTACTTAGGCGTGTTTGGTTCATTAATAGGTGCGCTGGCTTATTTTCATGTCTTGCAAAAGTTGAACGCCAGCACAGTAGCGTTAACAACTTTGATCACGCCAAGTTTTGCAATCGCGATTGGTGGTTTGCTTAACGCTGAACCAATTGACCAAGCACTGATTGTTGGCGCGACAATCATTATGGTTAGCCTAGCGTTTTTTCAGTTTGGCGATAAGTGGCTAAAGCGCTTTAAACGCGTGAAGTCGGTAGAAATAAGTTAAGGCGAGTAGCCGCTACGGCGGCTACTACATTTTTGCAATTTGAATGACTAAACGACGGTTTTTGTTTCGGTCTAAAATGTTGTCATTGCTGGCGACATGGCGCTTTTCACCGTAACCATCGGTATCTACTTTGCTTTCATCAATCCCTAAACTAACAATGTAATCTTTAATGGCCTTCGCGCGTTTTTTCGATAACTCTAGGTTGTTCCAGCGACCACCGTAGCTATCGGTGTAAGATGATATTGAAATAGATTCAATGTTGGTGTCGTACTTTAAGTACTCGCCAATTTTATCCAAGCGTTTTTGCGATGATTTAGTTAGCTTGCTGGTATTAGGTTCATAATTCATGATTGTGAACGAAATATCCTCAAAGCTGTATGGCAGCATAGCATCTCGGCATTGTAAAAACGCCCAATATGCTTGTTTAAAGTTAACACTCGATAAGCCAACGGCAATTTTATCGGCACTGTTTTGCCAGTCTTGGTAATAAAATGTAGGTTGATAACCTTTTTCAAGTTCGGTAAGCATTTCCCAAGCGGTTTTATTGCCAAGCTCGCCATCAAACTTACGTAATAGCTTCATATTCGCCAAGTCGCGAGCAGGCATTCCTGCACGCCAACTAGGAGGTACAGCTTTTAGACCTGCAATACTGTAGTTGTCTGGGCGTACGACCATATCAAGGTTAAAGTTTACGTCTTTATTTTTACTGGCAGTGGTGCTGAAAATTGCTTCACCATAGTAAGGAACTTCATGATTTAATTGGCATTCTAAGCGAGATGTTTTAACCATTTGCCAGTTCGACATATCAGCATTAGCGGTATATTCACGCATGGCTGCATGCGCATTTATACTTGCAACTGAGGTTAATAGGCCTAGGCTTAAAGGAAGTAATGAAAGCTTCATCACGGTAATTCTCCAACAAATCATCAATGCCAAATAATTGGCAATTTTTGTGTTTAATAGCATAAGAACACTAAACACTGGGCTAGCTGATTATTTTAAAGCAAGTAATGTGCCTAAAAGCTAAGTAAGAATCTGCGATTTCACACTATTTACTCTAGCAGAGTAGCCGTGGTTTTTGACATAATAGCCAGCTTACACTGGCAAACCAAGAAGACTATGGAAAATACTGAACAAACTCTTTTCGCAAAACGCTTTCGTGGCTTTTTTCCTGTTGTGATTGATGTTGAAACCGCAGGTTTTAACAAAGAGACCGATGCGTTATTAGAAATTGCTGCATCTGTACTTAAAATGGATGACGATGGCGTGTTAAGTATTGATCATACTGTGCATTTTCATGTTGAGCCATTTGAAGGCGCTAATATCGAACAAGCAGCCATTGAGTTTAATGGTATTGACCCTTTCTCTGCACTTCGTGGCGCTGTACCTGAGGAAGAGGCGATTAAAGAAATCTGCAAAGTAGTGCGTAAGGCACAAAAAGCAGCAGGTTGTCAGCGTTCAGTTGTAGTGGCCCATAATGCAGCGTTTGATCATGGCTTTTTAAATGCAGCAATTGAGCGTTGTAAAATTAAACGTACGCCATTTCATCCATTTGTTAGCTTTGATACCACATCACTTGCGGGGCTTGCATTGGGTCAAACTGTTTTAGCCAAAGCGTGTAGAACTGCCGGTATTGAGTTTGACAATAAACAAGCTCACTCAGCACTTTATGATACCGAGCGCACAGCAGAATTGTTTTGTTTAATTGTAAACCGCTGGCAACAACTAGGTGGTTGGCCATTGCCTGAAACTGAAGCAACAGAAGAAGAGCAAGACTCAGCCGCTAAAACGACTGAGTGATCTTTCCTTCAAAAAACCGCACCATATTAGGAGGGTAAATACGTGAAAACTGTTTACTCTCTTGCGCAATCTTAAGTTCCACCCCAGGATGCATTAATTCATTCACTTTTAAACGACTTGTTGCTAATAAGCGGGCAATCTTAGTTTTGACTAAGTGTTTCTTTTTCTTTGTATTTGCCGATTTTATTTTAATCTGCTGCTCGCTGGCTGTGATCTTATTAATATAATGAGCACGCTGGGCTGGGTCTGATATTTTATTGGCTTTTTTTCGCGCTTGTTGTAAAGCAGCTGCTTTCGTTGCTAATAACTTTTCAAAATCATTAATTTGTTGCTGCTTCTGGCGTAAATCATGCCAGTACTGAGCAATGAATACTCGTGTTTTAGTACCAGATGGTGCCCCGAGCTCGCCAGTTTCAATTCGCATGGCATCTAAAATATTACCCCCAATAATTTTGCCTCGCGGATTGTTGGCTTTGCCAACACGAATTAGGCGGCGAGCGCTTAAATCACAATGTAAGGCTTGGCGCTCGATGAATAAATCTTGCTCTGTTTTTATATGGCAGTACTGAGCATAACCAACAGAAATAGTGCGCGAAGCCGTTATGTTGCAAGTAAAATTTTCGACGTTCTCACGTTTTCTACCAACAGCCCCTAGCATAACGGTGACTTCACTTTTACTCTCAATTGTGGCTGATTCAACAAAACCTAATACGGTGATATCACCCGTGGCTTTAACTCGCATTCCATCTTTTACATCACCACTGATAATGACACTGCCATCAAACTCCACATGACCAGTACTTACATCAACATGATGAAAACACAATACATCATCAACTCGCATACCGCGGGGTAGGGCAACAGGCACACCCTTAGCATCGGCAATCAGCATATCACTATTATTTGGATCAATACGCGTCCCTTCGAATGGCTCAAGGGGGAAGTCTTTACCGGGTTTTGCAGGCATTACATCACCAAATACCGTAAAGCCATCTTCACCGGGTGTTGCAGCAACTCTTTGCATCAATGGCGTGCCAGGTTTAACGGTAATAATGGCACCCAAATTACGCATGTCGACTTTACCGCCAGAGGTAGCTTGTGGGCTCAGTACGCGGTCTTGTGCTGTTGAGCATAAACGAACGAATTTAGCATCAGTGCCTTCTTTGGGCATTCTGCCATGGGCTACTATTGCGCTGTAATGCGCGCCTGGTGGTTGTTTAAATTGTTGGCCTAAGAATGTATCGAGGGCGCGCATACTAATGCCTTTAATAACACCTGCTTCTGCAAGTACCTCTTGAGCCATATCCATACTTACAATTTGACCGCCACGCGCCGTTGTTAGATTTGCTTCAACCACCATGTTTTTAGCATCAACTTTAACTTCAAGATGAGCATCAACCGCTTTAGCAACTACCAAAGATTGGGTTTGATATTGGCTGCTCGGTGTAAACAACTTGCCAATATTAGCATCAATATATTCGTAGCTGGCATAAGGAGACTGCTCAAGTAATTCAATTAACTGAGTACTGGTAGTAGGAAAACCCGCATCTCGAGGATGCTCACACAAAGAGACATAGCCACTTTGTTCATCGAATGAAAACATCGACATCTGAAAAGCCCTGTAAAAAACTGCCTGTTATTATAGTTATGTGTTGTTACAGGTTATTTTAGAGAAGGGTAACAACGTTTCCTATTTCAGCACAACTTTTGTACTATGTTAAGATAATGTATGCATTAAATGTAAAAATATGTATAAAAAGAGACTTTTCTTGCTTAAAAATTCAGCATCTAAAGGCACTTAGCAAAAATTTCCCGATTAATACCTTGAGTATGAATAGGCTACTCAGTTATACTGCGTGAACACTCTGAATGAGATACTAAATTCAGGGGCTGATTAGGATTCGACGGAATTCAAGACGCCCGAGGTGCATGTCGAGGTGCGGTTGGCCTCGTAAAAAAGCCGCAATTTAAAGTAATCGCAAACGACGATAACTACGCTCTAGCGGCATAATAGCCCGCTAGCACTTCTCCGGTGTATGTCTGTGGACCCGGTTCTGAAGTGTCACCCTACACGGACTCGCTACGGAAACCCTGGCCGGGGTTGAAGGGCTAAAACTAAGCGGCCTCGCCTTTGCAGATCGTGTTCGTCCGAGCTGTATAAGGTTAACTAAAAGACGATACTAAGCATGTAGTACCAAAGGTCGAGGCTTTTCGGACGGGGGTTCAAATCCCCCCAGCTCCACCAAATATGAAAAAGGCTGCTCTCAGAGCGGCCTTTTTTATTACGCGATTTTCAAAGTATCAATTTTACTTAGCCTTAGGCAATTATTAAACCTTTATTAGAAGCCGCTTTTGCTCTGTCAAAAATCCAATTTTTTCTAGCAGTATTTATTACGACTCTAATTACAAACTTTATTGTTACATATTCAACGGCTTCAGAATTACAGGGGAGAATTTGACCAGAAAGTTTGTTGTTAGACTTAGCTTGTTAAAAAAGCACTTTAGATTCCTAAAACCATTTTATCAGCACCAACTAAGTAATTCATTAACCTTCTTCTGCTCTAAGGTGGATGAGATGAGCTCGCCTGATAGAGGGAGGGCTTTTAGAACAGTCAATTAAGCCTTTTTGCTGAAAGATATAAAATCGCCCTGACTGATTTATGTCAAATCATAGCCAGAGCGATGTCATTATACAACTTTATTTAATTAGTAGATTCTTTTGAAGAATACGTCGACTACATCTATTTGTTCACCAGATTCTTTTATAGCTTTTGACCAGTAAAGTAATCTGTTTCCCTCTATCACGACATCACGTTTCTTGAATTTCAACTTAAATTCTTTGATGCCATATTCACCTGGTTGAGATAGCTCACCTTCTTGAGTAATACCGTCGGAGTTTACATCGTTCCAAAGCAACAAACTCCCCCATATACGATCTTTACCACTTATAACACCATCGGTGTTACCCCCGAACTTTTTCTGGTCGTACTGCTTTAATGCTTTGAACCCATCTTTGGCAGTTTTACCACTATTAAGAAGTTCAGTTCCCTCACCAAATAGCTCGGAGCCGTCATCAATAATACCGTTGCTATTCTCATCAATCGCCAAAAATACATCATCACTGCCCTCAGCTATCCATTGAAATGCACTGAAGTGACTCGAGTTAAATAGGTCAAATGTAACTCCAGTATTTGTGGAAGAAAAATGAAATCCATTATTTCCCAAATCTATCAAAAGAGGACTACCGTCCGGCCCACAATCACTTTCCGCATTAGCTAAATTATCAAAATGATTGCTATAGCTAAATACAATTGGGCCAACAACATTTTTATCTTTGTTGTCGCAAGTTTCCCCTTGAGCACCAGTTATTGGAGCTAGGGCATCTGAAGAAAGCTTATTTTTAACTATATATCCCCTTGTTATCCCATTACTAAATGTTGCAATGATAGTATCGCTATTATTGATAACGTTCCATGTGTATTGTTGAACAAAATATCGCCTGACTTCATTTGCATCACTATATATTTCGCCTGTATAAGGGGCTTCAACATCCACTCTGTATGTTTTCGCTGCATATGTATTGAATGCACACAAAACTATCAGTAATAAAATTAATTTTTGAGCTAATAAATCCATCATTTTTTGTTATCCTTTTCAATGTTTAATACAAATATTTTCGTTAAGAGGTTGCCAGTCTCTAAATAATTCCAGATTTGGAATTTCGATTGTATTACTAAATCCTAAGCTAGTTCGTTCTTCCCTCCATTCCGTAATAATTCCTTCAATTTCCTCGTTAAGCTGAACAGGTAATTCAAAAGGTTTTTCCACCCCTGCAACCTCCGCGTATCCAGGTGAAATGATTAATGCAGCATAACTATAAGCTTCTGATTTTAAATTTAGTTCCTTGAGCGTAGTTTCATCAAAATCGTCCCCAAATCTTGACTCTATTTTAAAAGTATCAGAATATGCAGACAATGCTAATACGGCGCCATTTACAGAAGCACGCCATAACCATTTCCGTGCTTTTACTATTATATTTT
>NZ_JAKEVN010000115.1:0-13322 GCF_022398505.1 Pseudoalteromonas sp. Isolate3
CCTAAACTCCGTTTGTTAACATTTTGTACATATGAAATCCATTATCATATTGTTATTTAAGGAATAATGTTTTAGAGCTAATACTTTACTTGTAAATTTTTTGTTTCATTTTCAATTTCGCTCCATTCAATCTAGGCTGGTCATTAATCGGGAACAGTGCAGTCCGATTACAAGGAAAACATTAAATACATAACAATCTAACGGAGCGTAAAACGTGAATTTATCTAAAATCACACTAGCAACTCTTGCTGCTTTTGCTTTGACTCAAGCAACAAGTGCAGTAGCTGCGAATAAGAAATACCTAAACGAACAAACAGGGATTAACCAAGCTTTGCAAACCAATGCGTCATCGGTTTTGAGTGCAAATCCAAATCAGTTAGTTGGTTTAGGTGCAGGGAATGATTTAGTGGTATTAAAAGAAATCAAAACCAGTAACGGCAATACGACGCGCCGTTACCAACAAATGTATCAAGGTCTGCCTGTCATCGGCGATACGGTTAGCCTTACATTTGATAGTAATGGTCAGTTAAAGCGTGCACATGGTGCAGCTGTGTATGATATTGCCGCAGACATCGATTCTGTGTCTCCGGCACTTAACAAGAAAAAAGCAGTCGCTAAAGGGCTTGCTAATTCACCCGCTGCAATTAAGTCAGTCGGGTTAAAAAAACATAATGAACAATCACGTTTAGCTATTTGGCTAGATGAAGATAGTGTTGCTCATCTGGTGTATGAAGTTACGTACGTAACTTATGGCGAAAACCCATCTCGTCCGTACCAAATTATCGATGCAAACAGTGGCGAAGTATTATTTAGCTTCGATAACCTTCAACATGCCAGTGCAACAGGCCCTGGTGGTAACTTAAAAACAGGCAAATACATTTACGGCACTGACTTTGATAACCTAGATGTTGCTCAGTCGGGTAGTACCTGTACGATGAATAACGCTAACGTAAAAACCATTAACTTAAATGGTGGTACGAGCGGTTCGACAGCGTATTCGTTCACATGCCCTGAAAATACTTTTAAAGAAATTAACGGTGCGTACTCGCCTTTAAATGATGCACATTATTTCGGTAACGTTATTTTTAATATGTATAACGATTGGGTCGGTACTGCGCCATTAACTTTCCAGCTGAAAATGCGCGTTCATTATGGCAACAACTACGAAAATGCGTTTTGGGATGGTAGTGCCATGACTTTTGGTGATGGTCAAAATACCTTCTATCCACTAGTAAGCCTTGATGTATCAGCTCATGAAGTAAGCCATGGTTTTACTGAACAAAACTCTGGCCTTGTTTATTCTGGTAAATCAGGTGGTTTGAACGAAGCCTTCTCTGATATGGCTGGTGAAGCGGCTGAGTTTTATATGAAAGGCTCAAACGACTGGTTAGTGGGTCAGGAAATTTTTAAAGGTAACGGTGCATTACGTTACATGAATAATCCAACCCAAGATGGTAGCTCAATTGATCATCAAAACAATTATTACTCTGGCATGGATGTGCACTACAGCTCAGGTGTATTCAACAAGGCATTTTATAACCTTGCAACCACACCTGGTTGGGATACGCAAAAGGCGTTCGTGGTCATGGCTCGTGCTAACCAACTTTACTGGACTGCCAGCACAAACTGGGATTTAGCAGGTAATGGCGTGATGGATGCGGCCTGTGATTTAAGTTATGACCCAGCAGATGTACAGGCGGCACTTGCGGCAGTCGGTGTGACTTCAAGCTTAAGCGCAGGTAGCAGTTGTGGTACGACTGAGCCACCTCCAAGCGGTGATGAAGAGCTAACTAATGGCGTTGCACGCACAGGGATCAGTGGTGGTGCTAAAGATCAAATGTTCTTTACCCTCGAAGTACCAGCAGGTGCAACAAATTTACAATTCAATACAACAGGTGGAAGTGGGGATGCAGATCTCTATGTAATGTATGGTGCAAAACCAACATTGAGCAACTTTGATTGTAAAAGCACTTCATCTACTAGCACAGAAAACTGCGCTATTAGTAATGTGCAAGCAGGTACTTACTACGTAATGGTGGAAGCTTGGAATGAAATTTCAGGTGTATCACTAACTGGTAGCTTTGATTCGGGCAGCGGTGGTGGTGTAACACCTATTAACCGCACTGAGTCTAACTTAAGTGTTGCTACAAATAGTTGGACTCGTTTCACGCAAGACCTAGATGCTGGGTATTCGTCACTTGATGTGACTATTTCTGGTGGTTCAGGTGATGCTGACTTGTATGTGAATTTTGGTTCGCAATCGACTACATCTAGCTATGACTGCCGTCCTTATAAAAATGGCAATAGCGAAACCTGTACATTTACAAATCCTCAAGCGGGTACTTGGTATATCGACCTTCGCGGCTATCGCGCTGCAAGTGGTGTAACACTCACCATTTCGGCTAACTAGCCACCCTTTTAGGGAGCTCCGGCTCCCTTTTTTTATTTTTAATAAGGAGCGATTATGACAACCCGCCTAAAGCAGTGCCTAGTGGGCTTTGCCACTCTGTCACTGAGCCAATTAAGTTATGCAGAACAAGACGAAACAATTTGGGTGACCATTGATGCCCTTGCTGCAGAGCACTTTCAACAAGATACAGTGAGTAAGCATAAACTAAACAGTAATTTTGCGATGCAAAAATCAGTGTTGAATCAAGTTAATTTTATGCGCGTTAACAAACAGGATATCGCTGGTTTAAGTGAATTTATGCACGATAATTATCATCGCTGTGGTGGTTTTGTAGCCCATGACTCATTAGCAGATGCAGAGCTATATACTCAGCAATTAAATGCGCTGTCGCAGACTGCGATGAATGCAAGCTTGGTAAATTACAGTATTGATAATGCCGCGACAGTCAATGCGCTATTATCATCGATTAATAGTAGTGAACTGAGCGATACGGTTAATAGCATGATGAACTTTCATAACCGTTATTATTCAGTGCAAAGTGGTGTTGATGCGGCTGACTGGTTAAAGAGTCATTGGCAACAAATTGCCAGTAGTCGTAGTGATATCAGTGTTGAGTACTTTAACCATAGTTTTTCGCAGTCATCAGTTATTGTAACCATACCTGGTGCAGAAAAAGCAGATGAAATCGTCGTTATTGGTGGTCATTTAGATTCAATCAATCAGTCAAACCCGAGTAATGGACGTGCTCCCGGTGCAGACGATAATGCCTCTGGCATTGCGGTGCTCACACAAACCTTGAAAGCGATTGTGGAAAATAACTACCAACCTCAGCGAACGATTCAAATAATGGGATTTGCCGCTGAAGAAGTGGGTCTTAGAGGCTCGAAAGATATTGCACAAAGCTATAAATCACAGGGTAAGAATGTTGTTGGCATGGTGCAATTTGATATGACCGGTAATAACGGCAGCAGCACCGATATTGTGATGATGACGGATTACACTAATTCATCGCAAAACCAGTATCTATCGCAATTGCTCGATGCTTATCAACCCACAGTGAGCTATGGCTTTGATCAATGTGGTTATGGCTGCTCAGATCATGCCTCTTGGTATCAGCAAGGGTTTGCCGCCTCAATGCCATTTGAATCTACAATGAGTGATATTAACCCAATGATCCATACATCAAATGATGCCCAGTTTGATGCGGCTCACGCGAGTAAATTTGCAAAATTGGCCGTGAGCTATGTTGCTGAAATGGCGAAGAATGCTGGTGATGTAGTGACTGAGCCAACTAATGAGCTTGCAAATGGTGTAACTAAAACGGGTTTGGCGGGCTCAGCAAAAGAGCAACTTTTCTTTACGCTAGACGTACCCGCAATGAGTAGTAACCTTGAGTTTGTAACTGAGGGCGGCTCAGGTGATGCCGATTTATACGTGAAGTTTGGCAGTAAACCGACATTACAAGACTTTGATTGTAAAAGTACTACCTCTACAAGTAATGAAAGCTGTGTGATGTCGTCTGTTCAAACGGGCACTTATCATGTCATGGTTGAAGCGTGGAATCAGATTTCGAATGTGTCACTTACGGGAAGTTTCAGCACTTCTGGTGGCAGCGAAAACATTGACAGAACTGAGACAAATATTAGTGTCGCAACAGGGAGTTGGCAGCGCTTTACTCAACAAATACCAGAAGGCCTTAGTAATTTTACAGTGACTATTTCCGGCGGTAGTGGCGATGCTGATTTGTATGTTAACTATGGCTCAGCGTCGACAAGTTCAAATTATCTGTGTCGACCCTACAAAAATGGTAACGAAGAAAGTTGTCAATTTGATAACCCGCAAAGTGGTACTTGGTATATAGATTTGCAAGGTTACCGAGCCGCTTCGGGCGTGACATTAACGATTCAAGGACAATGATTTAAGAGCAATCATACTTTTAACCATGAGGAAGCCTTGCTTCCTCATTTAGTCTTGCCCTTGGCAAGTCAGTTACGTAAAATCTGCTCATCACTTTTAATCTATTGGCGAAGTTTATCAAACAACTTTTCAGTGCCACTGGCCCCCTTGCACTTTCTCTTGATGGATATACTCCTCGGCAGCCACAAATTGACATGGCCGTTGCAGTTGACGATGCCTTAAAAAAACGTCACCAATTAGTGGTTGAGGCGGGCACAGGCACGGGTAAAACCTATGCTTACTTAGCGCCTGCGTTAAAATCAAAAGGCAAAACCATCATCTCAACGGGTTCAAAAGCACTGCAAGAGCAGTTGTTTCACCGTGATTTACCCAATTTAGTCAAAGCACTGAGCGCCACCAAAAAAGTCGCCCTTTTAAAAGGCCGCGCGAATTATTTGTGTACGTATCGTTTAAGTCAGCATGTCGCGCATGTGCCAACAGATGATCCAGATGTAATGCATCAACTTGCGATGGTGGCAAAGTTTGCAAGTGAAACCCGTTCAGGCGATTTAGCAGATTGTATTGGCATAGAAGAAGACGCCAAGGTACTGCCTTATGTTAGCTCAACCGCTGATAACTGTTTGGGTAAAGAGTGCCCAGATTTCCAAGATTGTTATATTCGTAAAGCACGATTAAATGCAATGGAAGCCGATGTGGTGGTGATCAACCATCATTTATTCTTTGCAGATATGGCAGTAAAAGACACTGGCTTTGCTGAACTTATGCCAACCGCCGATGCCTACATCTTTGATGAGGCTCATCAACTGAGTGAAATTGCCAGTGACTATTTTGGTGAAAGTGTAAGTACCAAAAAGCTGGTGGATTTAATTAATGATTTACGAGCGATTTACCGTGCCGATATTCCCGATATGCTGCAATTAGGTAAAACTCTCAACAAGTTAGAAACTAGTGTCGCAGATTTACGCTTGCAGTTTGGGCTAGATGGGAGTCGTGGTGATTGGCGCGAAAAGCTAGCCGATAAAGATATTTGTGCTGCATTGCACCGGGTGATCAGTGATCTTGACTTTTTATACCAGGTGTTGAAATTATGCTTAGATCGTAGTGAAAAAATCGAGCATCCGTTTGAGCGTACATTAGCCTTTAAAGGTCAGTTAGAGCGGGTATTTGATACTGCACAAACGGGCTATAGTTATTGGTACGAAACAACCCGCCGATACCTAACGGTGAACATTACGCCACTCAATGTGTCAGCTAAATTCGCACAAATGATGAAAGACACTGGGGCTGGTTTTGTGTTTACATCGGCCACTTTATCGGTCGATAACGACTTGGCACATTTTAATGCCAGCCTTGGTCTAAAACCAACACAAAGTATGATTGTTGAAAGTCCATTTGATTATCAACAACAAGCAATGCTTTGTTTACCGCGCTATTTACCTGAGTCTCATGCGAATAATATGCCCCATGCTATTATCAAGCTGACCCTTGAGTTGATTAAATCAGCAAAAGGTCGCTGCTTTGTGCTGTTTACTAGCTATCGTATGATGCATTTAGTGGCTGAAGGTTTAACGACACAAATGGATTATCCGGTTTATATGCAAGGGCAAATGTCAAAACGCATTATACTTGAGAAGTTTACCCGTCATGGTAATGCCGTTTTACTCGGCACAGCTTCATTTTGGGAAGGTGTAGATGTTAGAGGCAGTACATTAAGTTGTGTTATCATTGACAAATTGCCGTTTGCCGCACCAGATGACCCATTATTGCAAGCAAAAATGCAAGATTGCCAATTACAAGGCAAGGACCCATTTGCACATATTCAATTACCCCAAGCGGTCATTGCATTAAAGCAAGGGGTAGGGCGACTTATTCGCGATAGTAAAGATAAAGGTGTGCTGGTTATTTGCGATAACCGCTTAGTAACACGCCATTACGGCCAAGTATTTTTAAAAAGTTTGCCACCAATGCGCCGCACGCGCGATTTAGCAATGGCAAACGCGTTTTTAGAACAGATCAATTAGAGTAACTTAGATGATTAAACACAATATTCTTGCCTTAGATGCATCAACTGAAGCTTTATCGCTGGTGCTACATTATCAAGGGCAAACATTTCATCATTTTGAAGAGTGCCCACAGCAGCACAGCCAAAAAATCTTGCCTTTAATTGATGAGTTACTCGCTAAGGCGCAATGTAAATTAGCAGACTTAGATGTTATTGGGTTTGGTCAAGGACCGGGCAGCTTTACAGGAGTGCGTATCAGTGTCGCGATTGCGCAAGGCTTAGCATATGCCGCACGCTTGCCTTTGGTTGGTGTATCAACATTACAGATGATGGCGCAACAAGCATTTGAACAAGACAAAGTTAGTGATGTGTTTTCAGCGATTGATGCGCGTATGGGTGAAATATATTATGCCCACTACAAGGCTGATGAAAATGGCTTAATGACGCTTGTTGATGAAGAGCAAGTAATTAAACCTGAGTTGCTAACGTTACCTGAAACAGCAGCAACTGCGGTGGGCACTGGTTGGAAAACCTATCCTGCGCTTGTCACTGAACTTGCAAATGTAAGTCTAAATGAAAACATTTTACTGCCTGATGCGAAGTACATGCTAGCCTGGGTTGCAACTGCCTTCGCTAGCGGTGATACAGTAACTGCAGCGAATGCGCAGCCTAAATATGTTCGTGATACAGTGACTTGGAAAAAACTACCTGGCCGAGAATAAAGAGACGATTAACGACACTTGCGTGCTTGTCAGTTATGGCACATAATTTAGTCATGTTTGATGTGGAATTACTAGTTTGACTTTACCTATTGGCTCAGGCTTTTATACCGGTGACATTCCCGGTCAATATAGCCGTAAAAATACCGTTACTGATAAGCCTAAAGCGATATCAGATCAAACGGCTGAGCAAAAGTCGTCAACAGAGTATGTTAAATCAAGCCCTCAAGCAGTTGCTATTGCCGATGAATTTAAAGCTGAGTCGCAAAGCTACCAGCAAACAATTTATGATAAACCAAGCAACCCAAAAACAAGTCGTGCTATTTCAACCTACACTGAGTTTGCTAACTTAGAGCGCCGTGCCGAAGTGCAAAGCTTAATTGGCGTTGATGTATACGCTTAATTAATAAAGCAAGCAACTGAATTAAAATGAAAAAAGCCTAAACAAATGTTTAGGCTTTTTTTATGATTGGACAGTATTCAATATAAATTACTGTTTTATATAATCAATCAGTTTGTCGGCAATCGCGGTATTGTTTTGCGAACCGTAGAAATCTTCAGCACGTTTACCATAGGCAAATACTTGTACATCAATAGCGGTGTGGCCGCCAGTAGTCCAACCTGTGAAGCTTGCATGATTGATGATATCTTTTACAGCAAGTAAAAGTGCTTTATCACCCATTTTCTTAGCTTGGCTAAGCTTAATGCTGTTTGCATCAGTGAATTCGATATCAGAATACTTTTGCCATACTGCTTTTAAGTCATCGCTTTCAAGTAGATCTTTTGTGATGGTGCCAGCAGTTGCTTTAACACCTTTAACAACGTCTGTTTCCCACTTATATTGACCATGAGCACCGAGTGTTAAGCCACCTGTTGAGTGATCGGCAGTGATAACAAGCAGGGTATCAGGGTTTTTATCTACATACGCTTTTGCTTGTTCAATCGATTTAGCAAAGTCATCCATTTCGCCCATTGCACATGCAATGTCGTTTGCATGACCACACCAGTCAATTTGGCTACCTTCGATCATCACAAAGAAACCTTTGTCGTTTTGACCATCAAGTAAATCGAGTGCTTTCGTTGTCATTTGCGTAAGGCGCGTTGGATTTTCGTCAAGCGCAAACGGTAAACCGACTTCAGCGAATAAACCAAGCGCTGGAACTTGCTTTAAGTCATTCATTGCTGCAAAGTCATCGCTGTACTGATAGCCAGCCGCTTTAAACTCTTCTACAAGGTTACGGTCTTCACGAACGTAATATTTCGTGCCGCCACCTAACATTAAATCAACCGGCAATTTGCCTGCGATTTTGTTATCGATATAGTCGTTGGCAATCTCGTCATAATTACGGCGAGATTCGTTATGTGAAGCAAAGCTTGCAGGGGTTGCGTGGTTAATTTGTGATGTCGCCACTAATGCTGTGGTCATACCGCGTTCTTTGGCAACTTCTAGCATGGTTTTTACTGGTTTTTTATCAGTATCAACAGCAATTGCGCCATTATAACTTTTATGACCACTACTAAGAGCTGTTGCACCCGCTGCACTGTCTGTTACATAAGTATGATCATCTGGGTAAGTATGCGCCATACCACGTAAAATAGTATCGAAAACAGTTGGGTCAACAACTTTAGTATTTGGATCATCTTTAAAGTAACGATATGCAGTTGTGTACGCTGGGCCCATACCATCACCAATCATATAAATAATGTTTTTTGGTGCTGATTCAGCCATTACTGAGCCTGCTGAGCATAATAATGCTAAAAGACTTAATTTTAATTTCATTGATGTAACCTTATTATTGTGCCCTTATTTATACTGCGAGGATTATTGTATACTAGCCAGAGGATAAATAAACGCCTTTAAGTTGAAACGCTTAATAAATAGGAGTAATTGTGCAACCATTTTCTTTTCAAACTGGCACTCAGGCAATGCATGGCCTAACCTTTGGTCATGGCGATGAGGTCGTGATTGCCTTACATGGTTGGCTTGATAACGCACATAGTTACATACCTATGTTACAAAATGTGCAGCTTAACCAGCGTTGGTATTGTCTCGATTTTCCTGGTCATGGTTTATCAGATTGGCGAAGTAGTGACGCACACTATTACTTTATTGACTACATTGATGACGTTTATAAATTTGTTGAGTCACTTGATGTGACTAAAGTGCATTTAGTTGGTCATTCAATGGGGGCTATGGTTGCTGGAGTTTTTGCCAGCTGCTTTCCTGAAAAGGTAGCATCGGTAAACTTCATTGAGGGCATTGGTTGCGTTACAACCGACAGCAATGACGTGAGCAGCCAACTCCGTAAAGCGATTTTAAATAGAGCGCGGGTAAACAGTAAAGGCCCTCGCGCTTTTGACTCAAAAGCGCACATTATTAGTGCAAGGCTCGCAAGTGGTGACCTTGAATACCCACAAGCAGAGCTACTGATGACACGAAATTGTTACGAAAAAGCAGGTAAGTGGTATTTGACAACCGATCCAAAACTTAAAAATCACTCAGGGTTTCGCTTTGATGAGGCACAATGCATTGCAACCATCAAACAAATTAACGCACCATGTCAGCTTATCTTAGGGGCGAAGGGTTACCCTTTTGTTAAAGATAACCTAGAGGCATATGGTAAATATTACAAGGAGTTAAAAATTCATGAGATACCAGGAGGTCACCATTGCCATATGCAAAGTCCTGCATTACCCTTAGAGCACATTCATGCATTTATTGGGCAGTATAAAGCAAGTTAATTGTATAATTGCACCAAATGTGGGATTATCTGCACCATTAGAGTATTTACTCCATTGAGAAACTGCCTTAGTTAGATTAAGGTTATTAAAAAATATAATTATAAACAGGAGCTAAGAGTGGAAAAAATCTGGCTTAAACGCTACCCAGAAGGTATGCCTGAAACAATCGACCCTGAGCATTATCACTCGCTACTCGACTTGTTTGAAAAAAGTTTTGCTGACTATAGTGACCTTCCAGCATTTACCAACATGGGTAAAGTGTTGACCTATAGTGAGTTAGACAGTGCTACAAAACGTGTTGCGTCGTACATTCAAAATGATCTTGGTCTAAAAAAAGGCGATAAAGTAGCGGTGATGATGCCGAATCTACTGCAAACGCCTGTGACTATTTTAGGTATTCTTCGTGCTGGTTGTGTGGTGGTTAACGTAAATCCACTTTACACTGTGCGTGAATTAGAGCACCAGTTAAATGACTCAGAGTCATCAGCAATTTTCATTCTTGCTAACTTTGCCGATACCCTAGAAAAAGCATTACCAAAAACTAACGTTAAGCACATTGTGGTTACCCAAGTGGGTGATATGGTGGGCGGTCTTAAAAAGCACATTGTTAACCTTGTGGTTAAGCACGTTAAGAAAATGGTGCCTAGCTACACATTACCAAATGCAATTAAATTTGCAGATGCACTAGCTGGTAATGAAGCGAGTTACAAAAAGCCTGAAGTTGATTTAAACGACTTAGCATTCTTACAATACACAGGTGGTACAACGGGTGTATCTAAAGGTGCAATGCTATCTCATGGCAACATGGTTGGTAACCTTGAGCAAGTATCTGGTTGTTTAGATAATGTACTAGAGCGAGGTAAAGAAGTGGTTATTACGGCACTGCCGCTTTATCACATCTTTGCATTAACTGCGAACTGCCTAACATTTATGAAATATGGTGGTTTAAACGTACTTATCACTAATCCACGTGATATGCCGGGCTTTGTAAAAGAGTTAACACAACACAAATTCACTGCGATAACGGGAGTAAACACCCTATTTAATGGTTTATTAAATACCCCGGGTTTTGCTGAGCTTGATTTCTCGAGCTTAAAAATGTCGCTTGGTGGTGGTATGGCGGTACAACGTCCTGTAGCTGAAAAATGGCAAGCTGTAACAAAAACCAAGCTAATGGAAGGGTATGGTTTAACTGAATGTGCACCACTTGTAACACTAAGCCCATATGACCTTGACGGTTATAACGGTTCAATTGGATTACCTGCACCAAGTACTGATATCAAGCTAATGCTTGAAAATGGTGAAGAAGCAGCTAAGGGTGAACCTGGAGAGCTTTGGGTTAAAGGCCCACAAGTAATGCAAGGTTACTATAATCGCCCTGATGCAACAGCTGAATGTTTAAAAGACGGTTGGTTTGCAACAGGTGATATTGCAACTTACGATGATGAAGGTTTCTTCTATATTGTTGATCGTAAGAAAGACATGATTATCGTATCAGGCTTCAACGTGTTCCCAAATGAGATCGAAGAAGTAGTCGCAATGCACGATGGCGTGCTTGAAGTAGCTGCTATCGGTATCCCTCATGAGGTAAGTGGCGAACAAGTTAAAGTTTTTGTCGTGAAAAAAGATCAATCTTTAACTGAAAAAGATATAATAAAGCACTGTCGTGATAATTTAACGAACTATAAGGTGCCTAAACTCGTTGAGTTTAGAGATGAACTACCAAAAACAAACGTTGGTAAGATTCTCAGAAGAGCCTTAAAGGACGAAGAAAAATAATTAAAGCCGGCATTAGCCGGCTTTTTTATGGTAAAGAAAGGGGTATAAGTGCAATATCAACTGATCGAAACACAAAATCAATTAAATGATTTTGTAGAAAAAATAACAGGTAAACCGGTACTAGCAATTGATACTGAGTTTATGCGTCGTCGTACGCTTTACCCTGAAGTTGCACTTATTCAAGTATATGATGGAGAGCATTTAGCGTTAATCGACCCACTGGCTGAGTTGTCGCTTTTTGATTTTTGGCAAGTACTTAAAAACCCTGAGGTGTTAAAAGTACTGCACTCACCGTCAGAAGATATTGAAGTGTTTCAAAAATATGCCGGTTTTGTACCAACACCATTGTTTGATACCCAATTTGCTCTACAAATACTAGGCCATGGTAACTGCATGGGCTTTGCGCACATGGTTAAAGAATTACTTGATATTGAAATTGATAAAAGTGAATCGCGCACTAATTGGTTACAGCGCCCACTCACTGAGAAGCAGCTAGATTATGCCGCTGCCGATACGTATCACTTACTGCCTTGTTTTGAAATTATTAAAAAACAAATTGATGAAGCTGGCTTTTTTGAGATCGTGATCAGCGAAAGCGAGTTAGTTGCGCAAAAACGTGCTTATCAAACACCTGCAGAGCAGCTTTACAAAGACATTAAAAATGCATGGCAATTACGACCGCACGACTTAGCGGTATTGCGCGAACTTGCTGCATGGCGCCGTGAAAAGGCAGAGCGCAAAAATCTCGCACTTAACTTTGTGGTAAAAGAGCACAACATGGTTGAAATTGCTAAGCGTAAGCCTACAAGTTTAAATGCGTTACGCCGAGTGCCAGGTGTTGAGCCTATGGAAGTTAACCGTTCGGGCGTTGAAATTTTAAAATGTATTGAGCGTGGTAAAGCTGTTCCTGTAAGCGAACAACCAGCACAATTAAAACGTTTAATTGATTTTCCGGCATACAAAAAAGCCGCTAAAGATATTAAGCAAAAAATTACTAAAGTTGCAAAAGAGCAGGGTATTCCTGAAGATGTATTGGCCTCTAAAAAACAGATTAACCAACTGATCAGCTGGAATTGGAAGCTCGATGCCGATGAGCGTAAAACTGCATCAAAACCAGACCTGTTTAACTCATGGCGCTATGAGCTTGTAAAAGACGTACTTAAAGAGTGGCAAAACTGAGCAACAGCCTATTAAAAGGGCTTTGTACTCGTCACTAAAAGCCCTGAAACTTGCTGCGTTTACGCGTTACCTGTAACCAATGCAGCAAGTTATTATCATATCGTTTTAATCGTTGTTTTTGTTTTGACGTTAAATAATAAAATGGCGCAAATATAAAGTAGCCATGACCAATAATTACCACGCAGTTAAAACCATATTTAGAATATTGTTTAATTAGTTTAGTTTTGTTTGGCTCAATATGAACATTACCAAACGCAGAGCTATAAAAAATACCGTGGCGACATATCGTCAGCTCATTTTTACTGTTCAATATCAAAAATATAATTACAATCGATGTAAGCATAAAAGCCATTAAAAGTAGGTCATGAAGTGGATGCTTTTGTGATGTCACTTTCAGTATAGACAATGTTAAAACGGCTAAAGTTACGAGGATAGCAAGTGTGCTTTTCTCTGAACTCTTCCTTAAATTCAATACTTTCATTCTCAGTCCTTGAGAGGTTTTTCTAATATAGTACTTTGCTACTTAGATAAAACAATCTGCCAAAAAAATGAAAATAAATGCTATTTTTAATGG
>NZ_JAKEVN010000116.1:0-13126 GCF_022398505.1 Pseudoalteromonas sp. Isolate3
CATTAACTATTAGTCTAATAAATTGTATGAATAGCAAACAGCTATGTAAAACCACTTTTAGATTAATCGAATTTGCCTATTTCCCAACTGCTAATATACTAATTTATTAGTACTTTAAATAATGCTAACTCGCCTTTCTCATGGGTTTATTACAAAAGCACTTAAAGGGATGTATGAACACACAGCTCAAACCTTGGCAATTTAATATCATTGTTTGCTCTGTTTATCTGCTGTTTGGCTTGTTTACCATGCAAGTGTTAAAAACACTGGCGGTATGGCCACCTGCAGGAGTCGCATTGGCTGGCTTGATGTTATTTGGTCGCAAAGCCTGGTTGGGCGTTGCATCAGGCACCTGTTTAGTCGTGCTTTTCTACTTTTATCTCAGCGGCTTAAATCCACTCACTTTTAAACACATAGCAATAAATGCCGCGACAACGACAGGAAATACTTTCGCTGCTTTAACTGCATTTTGGCTAATTAACCGAAAACTTAAACAACACACGCTGCTGACGAGCGTCACCAGTTTAGCCAGAGTGTTTATTGTTGCTTGCATAGCGATTGGTGTGATTTCTGCACTTTTCGGTGTGGGCATATACTCACTAGTTGGTATCGAGTGGTTTGATGGCTTATATGTAGGCATATTAAATTGGAGCATTAGCAATGCCCTAGCGGCGATTGTATTCACCCCTGCCCTTTACTTTTTATGGCGAAATTGGCCGCATCCGGTCACCCTTAGTGAATTTTCTAAGCTTCTTTTACTTACTTTGACCGTGGTTTTGTTGTGTTATTTTATTTTTGGCCCTGCATACACAGCGATGACATTACCATTTTTACAACCTGCATTACTGCTGTTTCCGCTGCTTTATGCAGCCACGAGGTTATCACCAACCGCCACCAGCTGCATGAATATGTTGGTGTTTTTTTCAGCTTGGATCGGAAGTAATCAAGGCTGGGGCTATTTTTATTATCATCACCCAAAGTCAGCAGAAGTGACCATGCAGTTTTTCTTTTTATTCACTCTTTCTGCTGTATTACTTATTCAAGCCGTGTTTATTCAACGTAAGAAAGAGCAACAAAAACTGACCACCATGCTCGAACAAAAAGTAGAAGAACGAACCTATGAACTAGAGCGCGCAAAGCATGAAGCATTAGCCTTATCTTTAACAGATTATTTGACACAGCTTTATAATCGCCGGGGCTTTTTCGAAACAGTTAATAAACAGTTTGAGCAATACATTAACCATCAGAATGCCTGTTCACTCTTGCTGTTGGACTTAGACCAATTTAAAACCATAAACGACAAGTACGGCCATGCCACTGGGGACGAAGTAATACGAACCACAGCACATAAACTCATTCAACATAGCAGAACATCGGATATAGCTGGGCGAGTTGGTGGTGAAGAGTTTGTATTATTTTTGCCCATGACAAACAAACACACAGCATTTGCTATTGCAGAAAAGATCAGGGTCGATATTGAACAACAAGACATCATCGTCGACAACAATCACGTTAAATTCACTGTGAGTATTGGCGTAAGCACCTTGCAAGCAAACGATCAGCACATAGAGTCGATGTTAAAACGCGCCGATAAAGCATTGTACCAAGCCAAAAACCGAGGCCGCAATCAAGCGCAGTGTAGTTAGAGTTACGAGTTGCTAGTTACGAGAGTAAAGTTACGAGAAAAAGGTACGAGTATGTAGCAGCGATTTTACATCGCGTTTTTTCTCGAACCTCGTATCTCACAACTAGTCCCTTTACTCTTGCAACTAGCAGCTTAAAGTTATTTCGTCTTTAACTTGTTCAACTCATCATCCTGTTGCGCGACGAGTGCACTGAGAGTTTGGCTACCATCTCCGGCCTGTGTCGATAGCTCAGCTAGTTGCGATGCGGCATCTGAAATTAACGTCAGGTTGCGGTTTATCTCTTCTGTGACTGAGCTTTGCTCTTCTGCGGCCGTTGCAATATGAGTAATTTGCTGTGTAATTTCATCCACTTTGACGACAACTTCATGCAATGCATCGAAGGCAACTGATGTTTCATCCACCGCTGTTTGTGCGCGCACTACACCTTGCTCAATAACTTTAGAAGCATTACCAACTTCTAGCTGTAAGCTATCTATAAGGCCACTAATATCATCTGTTGATGAGCGGGTTTTTGAAGCAAGTGCCCTGACCTCATCAGCAACCACCGCAAAACCACGGCCTTGCTCACCGGCTCTTGCCGCTTCAATTGCCGCATTAAGTGCAAGCAAGTTAGTTTGCTCTGCAATCGTTCTGATCACATCAAGAATTTGGGTAATATCGTTGCTTCGCGCCGCCACTTTTTCAACCGCTTGATTAGCCTCCTTGATTTCATCCGACATGGTTTTAACTTGAGTAACCGCAGACGACAAGCTAGATTCACTGCTCACAACTAGGCTGTTTATTTCATCAGCTTGTTGCGCTGACTGCTCTGAGGCTCTTGCCACTTCAAGCGCTGTTGCGCTCATTTCGTTCATTGCCGTCACTACGCTCTCTATTTCTTGGAACTGAGCTTGAACGTTATGTTTAGTATCAACTGCAACACTTGTCGCCAAATGAGCCTGCTCTTTAGTTTGTGTCGATACATTTTTAAGCTCACCAATTAAGTCGCGTAATTTAGTAAGAAACGCATTAAAGCCTGTTGCCAATGCGATTAATTCAGCATGTGTATCAACATGTAGAGTTTGTGTTAGGTCCCCCTCAGCACTGGCGAGGTTATCAACACGCTGTTGAATTTGTTGTAATGGCGCCACGATAGTGCGGATCACTAAAGTCATAATAACAAAGGCTGCACCAGCAATAATAATACCTGTAACCAAGATTAAACCACCTAAGGTATTAGCATTTTCACTCATGCTATTTGCAAGTGCTTGAGGGCCTTCAAGAGCAAGCTCAGCAGGCACTTCAATCAACAAGTTCCACTGTGTTTTAGCAAGCTTAATTGTAATTGGATAATTAACTAAGTACTGATCGCCGACTTTAAATACGCCACTTTGATTTTTCGCTTTTACGTAATTGTCTAAAGTGCTTTTAGTCACCGCCTCTTTTAGCGGCCTGCCAAGCTTATCTTTGTAATGGCTGCTACCTACCACTAAGTCAAGTGAGCTTAATAAAGTGACTCGAGCTTTACCGTTATACAGCTCTTTTGACAGTTTTTCGGTCATGCTTTGAAACACAGGTAGGGTTAAATCAACACCAGCAACACCAATAAATTCGCTACCTCGAAGAATTGGCACCGTTAAAGACGTCATCATTTCAGAGTAACCAGGGGTGATTTCGTATAGATAAGGTTCCATAATGCATGGCACTTTCGTGTCTTTTACACACAAGTACCACTCAGCTTCACGCTGTCCAAATTCATTTAACGTGTCTACATATTTTTCTGCGACATCTTCAACCACTTGTTGCTCAATGACACCATCTCGATTGCGCGTGAAATAGATTTCTAATGTACCAGCACCGGCTACAGAGTGGTCATAGCCACTGATAAAGTTAGCATCACGACCATCAAATGCATTTGCTTCGAATTGCGAGTAAATAGATGAGAGTATTGTGTTTTTATTCAGTATAGAGCGATTAAGTTCAACCACAGCATCGCGCGTTAGAGTCGCTGCAGCATCAGGGTCGCCTAAAATAGCAGCGAATGAGTAAGGTACTCGATATGCTTCATTGATAAAGCCGGCGACTTGTTCACCATATGCTGTTGCATTTGAGGAAAGTTTCTCTTCCACTTCAGCAACAATCAGCTTTTCAGATTGTTTAGCTAACTCTTGATTACTACTTGAAAGCTGCCACCATAAAATGCTTGATAAAACAAACACCGTAATAAAAATACTGCCTACGGTGAGCCATAACAACTTTTTCGCTAATGCTAACTGCCGCATTGATTCTTCCTGCTATTATTATCATTGATTAACTAATAGTTTAGACCATTTGTTTGATCACATTAGATTAATTGCAAAAAAAGTACTAATAATAAAAAGCATTGCAGGTAGAGAAATTAAACATGCCACCACTACTAATCCAAGTCTTTAATAGTAGGTAACACCAACAGGTTACAATAATGCAGCAACACACATTTGATTTTGACCAAATTATTATAGGCTCCGGATTTGGTGGCTCTGTTAGTGCGCTACGCCTAAGCGAGAAAGGTAACCGGGTATTAGTACTCGAAAAAGGCCTGCGCCGCGACGATAAAGAGTTTCCAAAAACCAATTTAGATATCAAAAACTATATGTGGCAGCCAGAAATTGGCCTAAAAGGCTGCATTCAATTTTCGTTTACCAGCAAAGTCACAGTGCTGCATGGCGTCGGTGTTGGGGGTGGCTCACAAGTTTATGCCAATGTGCACCTTATTCCTGATGATGAAGTGTTTCAATCTCCAGCGTGGACACGCATAAAATCAGACTGGAAAGAAAGCCTTATGCCCTACTATGGACTTGCACAGCGCATGTTAGGCAGTGCCAAAAATACCTATACCAATGTTGCCGATCAAACGCTAAAAGAGGTTGCTGAGCAGATGGGTCAAGGTGACTCGTTCAAAACCGTGAACACAGGTGTGCTTTTTGCAAAACCCGGCGAAGCCTATAACAAAGAGCTACCCGACCCATACTTTAATGGCGATGGTCCAAGGCGAAATACCTGCCATTACTGTGGTAGCTGCATGATTGGTTGTCGCCATAATGCTAAAAACACTTTAATGAAAAACTATCTTTACTTTGCCGAGCGCAACGGCGTAGAAATAAGACCAAGCTCTGAAGTAATAAAAATCACCCCGCTCAGTGCAGATGGTAGCGCCGGATACAAAATCAAAATTAAAGATACCAGTCATCGCAATAGCCATATTTATACCCTGACAACACGAGGGGTTGTGCTAAGTGCAGGAGTAATGGGCACCGTTCCGTTGCTTTTAAAAATGCGTGATAAAAACAAAACATTGCCCAATATTTCAGCTTGGCTTGGGAAGCAAATTCGCACTAACTCAGAAACCCTCACCACCGCTAACAACACCACTAAAAAAGTTGATGATGGTGTTGCCATCAGCTCATTTATTTCGGTCGACAAAGACACTAACATTGAAATTTGCCGGTTTAGAGAAGGTGCCGATGGCACATGGCTATATTTACCTTACGTTCCCATGGTGACAGGAAAAGGTCTAAAGCGTATTACTAAGTTTTTAGTTAACACACTGCGCCATCCAATAAAAACAGCCAGAGTTCTGCGCCCAAAAGGCAAAGCCCGCAGCTCCATTCTATTTTTAGTAATGCAAAAATCAGAGGCGTTTATTCACCTTGAGTGGCGACGCAAATGGTATCGCTTCTTTAAAAAGAGCATAACTGCAGTGCAAAAAGAAAATGATACGCCGCTTAGCGTTAGTTTTCCAAAAGCAGAAGAAGCGACCAAACTATACGCCGAAAAACTTGGCGGTGTGCCAGGCTCAGCCTTATCTGAAGTGCTATTTGGTGTACCGATGACGGCACATATCATGAGTGGGGTCGCTATGGGGACTGATGCTTCCAACGGCGTAGTTGATAGCTCGGGTGAAGTATTTGGCTATCAAAACCTGCGTGTTATCGACGGTTCAATCATACCGGGTAATTTAGGGGTAAACCCATCATTAACCATTACCGCCTTATCTGAATACGCGATGAGCCAAATACCAATATTCGATAAAGAGCGAGCAAGTAAGATTAAGCCAATAGAATTTAGTGAGCCGCGCGAAGGCTTAGTATCAGCGCTCACTGACTCAGGCGATTTAGCAAAATCGATTGCTGAAAAACAAAAAAGCCGTACTTAAAGCACGGCTTAATTTGATCAACAATGATTAGATCACTGATAGTTCTACAGCAATGTTACCGCGCGTTGCGTTTGAGTATGGGCATACTTCGTGTGCTTTATTAACTAGAGCAAGGGCTGTGTCTTTATCAAGATCACCCACTGATACCGCAAGCTTAACGGCAATACCAAAACCGCCTTCGATAGGACCAATTGATACTTCTGAGTTTATGTGAGTATCTGCTGGTAATTTAATTTTTGCTTGGCCAGCAACTAGTTTTAATGCGCCGATAAAACACGCCGCATAACCTGCTGCAAATAATTGCTCAGGGTTTGTACCTTGACCATCATCACCACCTAACCCTTTAGGTGTTGATAGTGCCACATCTAAACGGCCATCATCTGATTTTGCTGTACCTTCACGACCACCCGTAGCTGTTGCTTTTGCTGTGTATGCGACGCTTTGTAGTTCTTTCATGGTTACTCTCCTAATTAAGTGGAAATATATTTTGCATGCAAAATATATTAGATCAGCTTTTTCGGGATTGCAAATATTTTGCATGCAAATTAAAATACTCTTATTAAATTTTGAGGATCGAGCATGAAATACCCACAACTAAAATTAGATAACCAGCTATGCCATCGCTTATATATGGCATCGAATGGGATTGCCCGTGCGTATCGAGATTCTCTCAATCAATTAGATTTAACCTACCCGCAATACGTAGTGATGATGGCGCTGTGGGAAAAAGATCAGATCAGCATTGCTGAACTACTTGAAAAAACCGCCATTGATGGCGGTGCGATGACGCAAATTTTAAAAAAAATGAGCGACAAAGCATTATTATCGATCATCAAAGATAGCCAAGATAAACGCAAACGACTCGTTCAGCTCGAAGCCAAAGGCAAAGCGATGCAAGATCAAGCCGCTGAGATACCGTCGAAAATTCGTTGTCGCTTCCCAAGCATTAACGATCAACAAGCGTTGCAACTGATTGAGTTACTCGATTTAGTAAATGGTGACCTTAATTAACAAAAATTATTTGAAAGTGAATTTGGATTACAACTCTTTTTAATATAATTCTATGCGCTATAGTGTTCAAAACTCATCAATATGGACACCATCATGAAAGCATTTGGATACACCACAGCAACCCCAACGTTATCTGACTCATCACTACA
Organism: Pseudoalteromonas sp. Isolate3; assembly: GCF_022398505.1. NCBI lineage: Bacteria > Pseudomonadati > Pseudomonadota > Gammaproteobacteria > Alteromonadales > Pseudoalteromonadaceae > Pseudoalteromonas > Pseudoalteromonas sp. Isolate3. The sequence continues at coordinate 6,981 of NZ_JAKEVN010000116.1, forward strand.
AGCGATTGAATTACCTGATCCAGTTGCCACAGGTCACGATATTCTTGTAACCGTAGAAGCAATTTCAGTAAACCCAGTTGATACTAAAATTCGCGCTAATGTGTCACCCGAGAGTGGCTATAAGGTTATTGGCTGGGACGCTGTGGGTACGATTAAAGCTATTGGCGACAAAGTATCGTTATTTAATGTGGGTGACCGTGTGTTTTATGCTGGCGACTTAACGCGCCAAGGCAGTAATGCTGAGCTGCAACTTGTTGATGAGCGCATTGTCGGTCTTGCACCAAGAAGCCTCAGCAATAGTGAAGCAGCCGCCCTGCCATTAACCAGTATCACGGCATGGGAGTTATTGTTTGATCGCTTACAGATTGAAAAATCTAAGAACAATAAACCAGCCTCTGTATTAGTGATCGGTGCCGCAGGTGGTGTAGGCTCAATTTTAGTGCAACTTGCCAAACAGCTTACCAATTTAACAGTTGTTGGTACCGCCGCACGAGAAGAAAGCGCCAACTGGCTTAAAGATTTAGGTGTTGATCATGTGCTTGATCATAGCAAAAACCTTAACCAGCAACGCCTTGAAGCTGAACTTAGTGAATTTGATTACGTAATTAGCTTAACGCACACCGACCAACACCTTGATAGCATTATGGAAGTGATCAAGCCACAAGGTAAATTGGCACTGATCGACGACCCTGCAAGCTTTGATATTTTAAAGTTAAAGCGTAAAAGTATTTCGTTGCATTGGGAGTTTATGTATACCCGCTCAATGTTCCAAACCGATGATATGATTGCCCAGCATCAGCTTCTTTCAGAGCTAGCCACCTTAGTTGATAACGGCACAATCAAAACAACATTGGGTGAACATTTAGGTAAGATAAACGTAGCAAACCTTATTAAAGCCCATAGGATTTTAGAGTCTCATAAGGCTCGCGGAAAGCTGGTATTGGAAGGGTTTGAGTAACGAGGTATGAGTTACGAGGGGAAAGATACGAGTTGCGAGGGGAAAGTTAGAGAGAGTAAAGTTTCGAGAAGCGAGATGCGAGCATGTAGCAGCGATTTTACATCGCGTTTTATTCTCGTATCTCTCCTACTTCACCCATGTCGCGGCATAAAGCCGCTGCTGACTGTAGGCGTCACGCTTGCTTGGCGCGCGAAACAAAAGATTAAGATTCAAGTTACGAGAGTAAAGTTACGAGAAGCGAGGTGCCAGCTTGTAGCAGCGATTTCACATCGCGTTTTTCCTCGCCCTTTAATAAAAACACGCATCATTAAAGTGCATTACAGCAATTACCTTTCACTATTTTAGTGCCTGATTTTAGGGACTCCCCAGCCAAAAAATATTAACCAATTGATTTTTAATGCTTTTAAATTTAATAAAGGTTTGGCACAGATCTTCCTATAGTGAGTATGAACAGGCACTAACAAGGAGACTAACGTGACTAACTTCTTTCACACTCTTTATCTACTTTGGCGATTAGACATCAGCACATGGCATATGCATGAAGCAAACGATCCGCATAATGTTGCTGATTTGGAGCGTCGCTATGTTAAATAATGACCCCGCATTTATTGAAGCGCTTAAAAAAATTTCGGTTCATCAACTTACAATCACCGAAGCGTCTGAGCAGTACGACATTCCCAAGCGTGTGTTATATAAAGCTGCACGACAGCAACAAGTTAAACAGAACAAACAAAAAGCGTATTTAATTGCCACTCAGAAGCGCCTTCAACAAAGTCTACGTAATGTAGAAATGGAGTTAGCTAGCTTCAGCTAAATAACTTCTGTATGGTTAAAATACACGCACAATAATGATGGATTAAGTATGCACGCAGTAGAAGTAAACTTTGATGGCTTAGTGGGGCCTACTCACAATTACGCGGGATTATCGTATGGCAATGTCGCTTCACTAAGTCACGCCTCTTCGCATTCCAACCCCAAAGAGGCTGTGTTACAAGGCCTTGAAAAAATGAAGGCAATGCACGAATTAGGCCTAGAACAAGGTATTTTTGCACCTCATGCTCGCCCTGACATTAATGTGCTAAGGCGTTTAGGCTTTACAGGCAGCGATAGCCAAATTATTGAAAAAGCATTTAAAGCCGACCCTGTTTTACTGCGAGCTTGTTACAGTGCATCGGCAATGTGGACAGCCAATGCTGGCACTATTTCGCCTTCAGTCGATACTCTTGATGGCAAAGTGCACTTTACGGCTGCTAACTTAAATAACAAATTTCACCGCTCGTTAGAACCTGTCACAACAACGGCATTACTAAAAGCCATGTTTAACGATGAGCGTTACTTTAGCCATCATACACACTTACCTGATCAAGGCTTTTTTGGTGATGAAGGTGCCGCAAATCATAATCGATTATGCGACAGCCATGCAGATGCAGGGCTTGAGATCTTTGTTTATGGTGCAAGTAGTTTTAATAGCGCCCTACCAAAACCCGTTAAATTTCCTGCAAGACAATCTCTAGAAGCATCGCAAGCAATTGCCCGTTTACATCAGCTAAAGCCAGAAAATCAGTTATTTATTCAACAAAATCCTGATGTAATAGATCAAGGTGTCTTCCACAACGATGTAATTGCTGTGGCCAATGGCAATGTACTTTTATGCCACGAACAAGCGTTTTTGCATCAAGCTGATACTTTAAAACAAATTAAACAAGCCTACCTTGGCAACAAGCCACTGCATATTATTGAAGTACCAACCAATAAAGTGAACATTAAAGATGCCGTAAGCAGCTATTTATTTAATAGCCAATTAATTACCTTAAATGATGACAGCATGATGCTGGTTGCTCCTAAAGAGTGTCAGCGCAATCAAGCCGTTCACGATTACATTCAAGAAATGATTTTGGCAGATAACCCAGTTCAACAAGTACGCTTTTTTGACTTGCGCCAAAGCATGCAAAATGGTGGTGGCCCTGCTTGTTTACGCTTACGTGTTGCACTCAATACTGACGAACTGGCAGCGATCAATCCGGGTGTGCGCTTCAGCGAAGAAAAATATACTCAACTAGTGAGTTGGGCGAATAAGCATTACCGTGACTCTTTAAGTAGTGACGACTTTGCCGACCCACTGCTTTTAACCGAAAGCTATCAGGCACTTGATGAGTTAACCAGCTTACTTAATTTAGGCTCTGTGTATCCATTTCAACAAGAATAAATAATGAAACTTAAAGCAGTACACTCTATTAAAGGGGTGTCTAAATCACTCAATACTTTACTGATTGATAGCGTTGCCAGTGGCGCATCAATCGGCTTTATTGCCCCTTTATCATTACAGTCAGCACATGACTACTGGCAAGGGGTCGATGGAGATTTAGCAACTCCTTACCGTAGGCTTTATCTTGCCCTTGATGGTGATACGGTGATTGGCTCAGTGCAGCTTTCTTTGTGCGCCAAGGCCAATGGCGCTCACCGCGGCGAGGTAGAAAAGCTCATGGTACACAGCGAATATCAAGGCAAAGGAATAGCAAAACAATTGATGAATAGTCTAGAGACCGACGCCCGTACATTAGGTATTCAATTACTGGTACTTGATACCCGCCAAGGTGATACTGCCTCATATTTGTATCGCAAACTCGATTATATTGAAGCTGGCACTATTCCTGGTTTTGCGAAAAGTTCCTCCGGTGAATTTGACGCAACGGTGTATTTTTATAAGCAAGTCGCCTAGATCTGCTTTTTATAGCCAATTGATATAACCATAAAGTCGACTAATAAAAATCTTTAAACGTACTAAACTAGTACTGCGGATTTTTATTAGGAGCGATAAATGGCGCTATCAATACAGCAACGGGTACTCTTTCTAGCCCTACTTCCCCCCCTACTCATTGCAATTATGCTGACACTCTACAACTATGTGCAGTCAAAACACAGTGGTGCACAAACCGTTGAAAGTTTTGCCACACAAATGGAAAACGACCGAAAGGCCGAAGTCAGTAACTATCAAAAAATTGCCATGAGCTCGATTGCTCACCTGATCGCGCAAGATGATGGCTCTAATACTGAACAGCTGCAAAACCAAGCAAAAAGTATCTTACGTAATTTGCGTTTTGATGATGCTGGCGATACCGGCTATGTGTTTGTTTATGATGTTAAAGGTATCAACATTGCCCATGGCGTTAACGCCTCTCTTGAGGGTAAAAACCTTTATGATTTTAAAGATCCTAATGGGGTTTATCTGATACGAGAGCTCATTGATGCGGCGAAGAAAGGCGGTGGCTATGTGCAGTATTCTTGGAAAAATACCAATGGCAGTGTAAATCCTAAGCTCGGTTATGCCGCTTTGGTACCAAAATGGAATTGGGTACTAGGAACAGGTTTTTGGATCAGCGGCCTTGAGCAACAAGTTGCAGTAACAGAGCAACGAGTTAATGAAGGTATCGATAATGCCTTTATTAATACTATTATCGCTTCAGTATTTGCAGTTGCAATTACCGCAGCGATTGCTGTGGTGGTATCGCGCAGTATTACTAGCCCTCTTCACACAACCGTACTAGCAATGAACGATATATCACAAGGTGATGGCGATTTAACCCAGCGTTTAATGGTGAAACGAGACGATGAACTCGGCAAACTTGGCAGCTCGTTTAACCGCTTTGCCGATGACGTCGGAAAAATGGTTATTGATATACGCCAATCATCGCAATCGATGAATCAAGCGTCACATAAGCTCAATGAGCTACTTGCCAATATGCACGCAGGTATTAATCGTCAACATGAAGAAAGTGAACAAGTTGCAACGGCAATAAACGAAATGTCAGCGGCGTCAATGGAAGTAGCACGCAGCGCCCAAGAGGCCTCAACCGCTGCTGAACATGCCGATCATTTAGTCAAACAAGCTAACAACCAGTTACTTATCGCTATAAAAGTTATTAACGGCCTTGCCAAACAAGTTGATGAAGGAGCTAATGCGGTCGATCAGCTTAATCAACAATCGAGTCAAATTGGTAGTGTGCTTGATGTGATCAGAAACATTGCCGAGCAAACGAATCTATTGGCACTAAACGCGGCAATTGAATCGGCACGTGCTGGCGAAGCGGGCCGTGGTTTTGCAGTGGTGGCTGATGAAGTGCGTACGCTTGCAAAACGCACGCAAGACAGTACTCACGAAATAGAGGCAATGATTGAGCAAGTACAGCAAGGAACAACAACTGTAAATAGCATTATGCAGTCAATTAAATCAGGCAGTGCAACCAGTGTTAATGAGGCGGGCGAAGTCGAAAAAGCGCTTAATGAAGTACTGCTTTCGGTTAACACCATAACATCACAAAATGCACAAATTGCCACAGCCGCTGAAGAGCAAACATCAGTGTCTGAAGCGATTAATCAAAACATGACGACCATTGTTGATATTGCTAACAAAACCGCCAATGATACCGATGTAGCCACATCATACATGCATGAGCTGTCAGACACGGCAACGCAATTAGAACAAAATGTAAGTCGTTATAAAACCTAACATTTTAGCGTAATTGTTAAGCAGGTAGAAATTCCTGCTTAACAAAAATCATTGGTCTTTTGTAAGTTCTTTAACCAATCGAATAAATCATTATCGTAGCGCTTAAGGCGTTGTTGCTGCTTATGACTGAGACTATAAAATGGCGCAAAGCAGGCATATTTCTCACTCATAATAAGAACTAAACGCAGACCAAAAAGTGAGTAATGATGAATAAACTGCACTTGTCTTGCATGCATATGACGGCATTGTCCAAATAAATTACGGTAATACACGCCATGGCGACACACTGTTAAATTGCGTTTTGAGTTCACTACAAGTAGCGCCAATAACAACGAAACACTGCACAGTAAAAAACTAAAAAATAAATTGCCTAACTCCGACTTACTATGCATATAACCTACCAATAAGAGCATATTAAATACACTTAACAAGACCCAAGTTCTAAGCTCAAAGCGCTTCTCTAAGTCAATAACTTTCATTTTTGTTCCTAGGTTTTTATTTTTCGTTATGGTGTCAGCAAAATGTGGATGAAAAATGGATTTACCTCAAAAACACTCTTATTTGAAATTAAACCTTTAAAAACTTTCATCTCATTACAAAAAAGGTACAAAGGTGTTACCCGAAACTTACTTTTAGTAGTTCAAGTTACATTAAGTTTTAGTTATTACACTATTAGTAAAT
>NZ_JAKEVN010000117.1:0-12690 GCF_022398505.1 Pseudoalteromonas sp. Isolate3
TATTAGAATTATAAACTTATTCATGAGCATCCTTGTTTTGTAACGACCTCATCAAAGGCCTGTTTTAGTTGGCTAAAATTAGCTGGGTATATAAAAACTTAGCGATTTGTATCTTCCCTTCAAGTGCTGTTCACCTGCTTGTTCATCAATGTAAGTACGTAGACTAGTTACACTATCAAAAATAATGCTTGCTGGTAACTGGCCTGATTATTAGTCCACTTCATGACTTTAAATGTGCGCACATGAACAATATTTCCTCTTATTTGCTTACCGTTTATCTACGAATAAGAATATGCAAGTAGGCAATACAAAAATCCCCGCTTAAAGGGCGGGGATTTTTTATAAGAGTAATTTTCTAATTACTGAGTAACGCCTTCAGCGGCAACTGGCTCTGCTGGTTTTTCGTCACTTAATAAGTACTTATCTAACCACTGCTCTTGCTCCCAAAGCACATGCAGCAAGCTCTTACGAGCACGATAGCCATGCGCCTCATAAGGTAACATCACTAAGCGGGCTTCTTTACCTAAGCCTTTTAATGCAGCGTACATACGCTCACTTTGCATTGGGAAGGTACCCGAATTGGGATCTTCTTGACCGTGGATCATCAGCATAGGCTCATTGATTTTCTCAGCGTGGAAAAATGGTGACATAGCCGCATACACATCTTGTGCTTGCCAAAAGTCACGCTCTTCACCTTGGAAACCAAATGGCGTTAGGGTGCGGTTATAAGCACCACTGCGGGCAATACCGGTTTTAAATAAATCGCTATGGGCTAATAAGTTCGCCACCATAAAGGCACCATAAGAGTGACCAGCAATGGCAATTTTGTCTTTATCTGCGACACCTTTTTCTACAAGCACGTCTACCGCAGCCTTGGCACTTGCTACCAATTGTTTACGGAATAAGTCATTTGGCTCTTTCCCGTCAACACCCACAATTGGCATTTTCGGGTCGTCAAATACGGCAATACCTTTTGCAAGATAAGGCATTGGCCCCCAATAACCGATATAGGTAAATTCATACGGCGACTCGCGCATTTGTGACGCAACAGCTTTATCTTTATATTCTAGCGGATAAGCCCACATTAGAACCGGTAACGGGCCTTGAGTTGAATCATAACCCGGCGGCAAATAAAGCGTACCACTAAGCTCAACGCCATCATCACGCTTGTATCGAATTAACTCTTTAGTCACTCCTTTAAATTCTGGGTAAGGGTGCTCAAAGGTCGTAAGTTGAGTCAGGGTTTTATCGTCTAGGTCGCGAATAAAGAAGTTAGGTTGCTCAGTTTTAGATTCGCGAATAGTAATTAAACGCTCGCCTTCGTCATCAAGCATGGCACGTATACGTTCATAGTATGGCGCTTCTGATTGCCAAACGCGTGTTGTGGTATTGGTCTTTACATCATAACGGTCTAAAAACGGAATATTGCCTTGTTCAGATGCACCGTTACCGCGTAAGAAAAGATAACGCCCGCCAACGACTTTTAATACGTCAGCGCCTAAATCATTCTTTTCATATATTGGGTAACCTGGATCTTTGTAGGCATCGTTATAGCTACGCTCAGAAAATAGCACTCGGTTTTTATCTGCATTACGTGGTTGAATAACAAATGTGCGAACTTGTCGGTCGCTAAAGCGCCATTCAGATAACAGAGCAACATTGCCATTACCCCAAGTAATTGAATCAAATCGGCGTTCAACTTTAGCAAATAACTTAGCATCACGTTTAAAAGGTGCTCTTAGGCTATAAAGGTGATCGTGATAAGGCACGTCGGTTTTCATATCGCCGCCGTCTTGTGCTTCTGCCCAAATTACCTCAGCCCCTTGATCTGCTCGCCATTGAAAATCACGGCGACCAGTGCGAACACTGTCATAGCCTTGTGGAATGTTATCAGCTAAAGGCTGCTTAGCAAGCTCTGCTAACGTATAGCCACGCATGCCCCAAATTTGCCAAGTAGCTGCAAATCGACTGTAAGGCACTTGATACGAAAATGGCTCATCAATCATGCCAACCAAAATATTGGTTGAATCTGGTGAGACAGAAAACGATTTAATTAAGCCCGGCTGACCAATCGGTTGACCTTGACCACTGAGCGGAATATAAGTCAGCTGGCTTTGGGCAAAGAACTTAAATTGCGCTTCATCATAAGGGCTTGTTAGTAAGTTTTGATATGTACGGGCAGGCGCTTTTTCACCACTACTTTGTTGAATAACCGGCACAACCTGCGAGCTGTCGTTGCTTAAGCGAGCTTTACCTATATTGACCGCTGCATTAGCAACAATGGCGCTGCTATCTGGCAACCAAGTATAAGGTGTGCGAGTTAACACTGAATTAAGAGGTGTATCACTTAGCTGGCGGGCTTGCTTAGTACTTACATTATAAACCCATAAATTAGCACTCGATGCTTGCTCAACGACAAACGCCAAGTATTGACTGTCGCTTGACCAGCTTGGTGAGCGTAAAATGCCATTTGGCAAACCAGATACAACAATTTCAGAACCGGTTTCGACATGTTTAAGCACTAACGACGTAAACTTATTTCGTACTCGTGAGCGCGAAAAATTAGCAGGATTAAGCTTAATGCCCGCAAGTTTTAGCTCTTCTTTGGCTAAATCTTGTAAGGTATCGATGCGTTTTCTATCAAATAATGCCAGCCACTCGCCATCATTTGATAAATAACTACTCGGTGCAAGCTTAGCGTCAACCACTGCAGCTAGCGCAGGCGATGGAGTTTGATAACCTTGATTAGCAAAACTGGGTGTGCAAACAGCTGCGCCAATAACTAGCGCAAAAAGCAGTTTAAATGCTTTCATGTTCGTTCCTTTTTCGTTTTTATTTTCGATTCTGTAAACAAGTAGAACATGTTTGCAGCATTTCATAAAGAGTTTCGACCCTTTTGGCAGCCAATCAGTGACTTAAACAGCTAAATTACGCTAAAATAAAAGCACTCTATTCGCCACTTTTTGCTAATAAAAATGAAAAAATCGACAGGCAAAGTCACAATTTGGGATGTTGCTGAACAAGCACACGTTTCAAAATCAACGGTGTCTTTGGTCCTTACCAACAGTGATAAGGTCAGTAAAAAAAGTAAAGAAAAAGTACTGGCTGCCATTGATAAGCTTGGCTACGTGTATAACCGTGATGCTGCAGCACTTCGTAGCAAGCGCTCAAACTTAGTCGCGCTGGTTATAAATGACTTAACCAACCCTTATTCAGCTCAACTTGCTGTTGGACTCGAAAAACACATCTTTGAGCTTGGCATGCTGCCAATGCTGGTGAATATTGCGGAGTCTGTCGAAAGGCAAACTCAAGTGGTGAAAACCCTAAAAGAATACAACGTATCGGCGTTTATTATGTGCCCGGCTCCGGGAACTAAGCAACAGTGGCAAGATGATTTAATAAATAGTGGTTTTCCGGTTATTAATATCATGCGTGAAATTCCATTTTCAGCAGCACCCTGTATTTTGCCTGATAACAAAAAAGGCACACATATTTCGACCAGCCATATTTTATCGCAAGGTATTGAAGAGGTAGCCTTTTTAGGCGGCACGGCAGAAATATCTGATTATCATGAACGTTTAAGTGGTTTTTTAGCTGCGCTTGAGCAATTTAATATCACTGACGAAAAACCCGTTATTAAGGCACCGACAAACCGACAAGGTGGCCGTGAAGCCTTTAATACCCTTATAAAACAAGCACCGAATACCAAGGCCATTGTCTGTTTTAATGATGTGATTGCTTACGGCGCGATTGAAGCTATGCGCCAACACGGCCTAGAGCCGGGTAAAGACATTAAAGTTATTGGCTTTGATGACTTAGAAGATTCGCGCTTAATGTTGCCCTCTCTTTCAACCATCGCCATTAATGCCGATGAAATCGGTAAACGCACCTGTCAGGTGCTAAAAGAACTATTAGATAAATCAACACCGCCAGTTCGCACCTTGGTGGATGTTAACTTAAAAATACGAGACTCAAGTCAATGAAAAAAGTGTTAGTGATCGGCTATGTATGGCCAGAGCCTAATTCGTCGGCAGCCGGCACCCACATGATGTCACTCCTGCGCGCCTTTCGTGCAGAAAACTGGCAAGTTGAATTTGCCAGTCCTGCGCAAAAAACCGAACATATGGTGGAACTCAGCGAAGATGGCATTACCACTCAGGTAATTGCATTAAATTGCTCTAGCTTTGATGAGTACGTGCAAGCGTATAACCCTGATATTGTGATGTTTGACCGCTTTATGATGGAAGAACAGTTCGGTTGGCGAGTCGATAAATACTGCCCTAACGCACTTAAGATTCTTGATACAGAAGATTTACAGTGTCTAAGAAATGCCCGTCACGAAGCTCATAAAGCAGGCCGGGAATTCAGCCAAAGCGATTTACACAGCGATATTGCAAAACGAGAAATCGCCGCAATTTTGCGCTCAGATATCAGCTTAATTATCTCGCACTACGAGATGCAGTTACTCAATGACGTTTTCAAAGTCGATTCTGCCCTACTTCACCATTTACCATTTTTGGTTGATTTGCAGCATATTCCCACTAGCACCAAAACATTTGCTGAGCGCAAACACTTCATGACTATTGGTAATTTTCGTCATGCGCCAAACTGGGATGCAGTGTTGTACTTACAACAGATTTGGCCGCTGATCCGCAAACAATTACCCGATACCGAACTCCACATTTATGGCTCTTACCCGCCACCAAAGGCAACAGCGCTTAACAATCCAAAAACCGGATTTTTAATTAAGGGCTGGGCAGATGATGCCTATAAAGTAATGGAAGATGCCCGTGTGTGTTTATCGCCACTGCGTTTTGGGGCTGGTATTAAGGGTAAGTTACTCGAAGCGATGATCATGCATACGCCGAGCGTAACAACCCCTATTGGTAGTGAAGGCATGCATCAAGATGAGCCATGGTCAGGCGCAATCTGTGAAGATGCACAGCAATTTGCAGATGCTGCAGTAGCACTTTATCAAGATGAAGCGTTATTTACTCAGGCACAGCAAAATGGCCAGCAGTTATTGCAAAAATATTATGATAAATCAAAACTTCAGTCGCAGTTAATCGCTAAAATTACCGCCATTAGTGAGTCATTAGCGCAGCATAGACAGCAAAATTTTACCGGCCAAATGCTTAAACATCACACCATGCGTTCGACCCAATACATGGCGCAGTGGATTGAAGCAAAAAATAAGTAATTTTGCCGTAAATAACACTAGACATAGCGGCTTTTGTCGCTAAAATCGCGCTGGTCAATTTAAGCGATATAGTCTAGCTATTAGACTATATCTTATTGAATTTTGGTCTATCCTTAACTGAACAATTTAACCTTTGGTTCAAAACGCCTTTGAAAACCGCAACGTTTACTGAAAAACGAAAATTTATCGTGAAGCTTGGCAAAATGCTTCATAAATACGGTACACCTGCATACCGACTAGAAGCACACTTAATGGAAGTTGCGACTTACCTCGGTTTGAAATCATCTTTTGTTATGTCGCCAACATCCGTGACTTTTGTGATCTGGACTGATGGCCATGAAGAAGAGTACACCCATGTTGCGCGTGTTGATCCAGGCGATCATGATTTAGGCTCGCTGGCAGATACCGATGACCTAGTAAACAAAATGCTAAATGGGGAGCTGACGTTACAAGAAGTCGATAAACAGCTCGATATTATTTACACTATGCCGAACCCATATAATAAATTTATGACCGGCGTTGCGTTTGCAACCTCGGGTGGCGCGTTTGCAATGTTGATGGGTACCAGTTGGAATGATGTTTTTTGGTCAGCACTCATTACCTTAGTTGTGTATTTATTTGTGCTTTGGTCAACGCGTTCTAAGCGTGTTGCACATATGCTTGAACCATTAGTTGCCATTGTATCGGCGATTATAGCCTGTGCTATTAGTGTCTATATTGATGCCCAAATTAACATACGACTGGTGGTACTTTCAGCCATCATTGTGTTTATACCCGGCTTAGCATTAGCCCTCGGTTTAGCAGAGTTAGCAGCTAGGCATTTAGTGTCTGGTACAGCTCGGGTTATGGACTCATTCATGCTGCTGTTTAAGCTGTATTTTGGTGCTTTTATTGGTATCGGTATTGGTTTTGCTATTTTTGGCCAAAGTGACTTTGTGCAACCCGAGCCTTTACCTAAATGGACGGCTTGGCTAGCTATTTTCATGCTATGTAGCAGCCTAATCGTCATTTTTAGAACCAAGCTAAAGCATGCTGTTTGGTCTATTGCATCTGGCTTTATAGCGTATGGTACAAGTATTGGTTCAGCCATGTACCTAGACTACACATTAGGCACATTTGTAGGCGCATTAGCCGTGGGCGTTTTTAGCAACTTATTCAACCGCGTTGTCAATGCTCCAGCCTCCATTGTAGCTATGCAAGGTCTGATCGTATTGGTACCAGGTAGTAAAACCTATATTGGTTTAAACTCACTGATAGAAGGCCAAGATTTCGTTTATGCAGACCATATTGGCCAGCAAACCTTTTTGATTTTCATGTCTTTAGTGGCGGGGCTTATCTTTGCTAACGTCGCGCTGCCACCGAAGAAAAGTTTATAACTTACTAAGCCCGAGTTTCTCGGGCTTTTTTACGCCCTCGTTTTTATAAGCCGACTTTGCTTATCAGCAACAAACTGATATAACTCTTAAGTGCATGTGGTAAATATAAAAAGGATTTATTCAGTGATAAGATTGGCTTGGCTGTTATGCAGCTTTTTCGCCTTTAATGCGTTTGCAGAACCCCAGTGTATTAACTGTCATCAAAGCCAAGTTGAAGACTGGCAAACATCCCATCATTTTCATGCTATGGAAAAAGCCACTCCCACCTCGGTGCTTGGTAATTTCAATGAGCAAACCCTTAACTACCAGGGCCAGCAAGCGCGCTTTTATCAACAAGACCAACAACTTTTTATAAGCATGCCAAACCTAGATGGCAAGCAGACTGACTACCTTGTTTTATACACATTTGGCTATGAGCCATTGCAGCAATACATGTTTGATATGGGCAAAGGCCACATACAACTATTTCCCTTTGCGTGGGACTCACGCAGTAAAACAGACGGCGGGCAGCGCTGGTTTGTACTGCATCCTGAGCAGAAAAAGCATGACCTATTTCATTGGTCGCAAAAAGGCCAAAACTGGAATCATATGTGTGCTGATTGCCACTCAACTGATTTCAAAAAGCAATTTGACCTTAAAACGAATAGCTTTGATTCAAGTTACTCAAGTATTAACGTGAGCTGTAAAGCGTGTCATGGCGATACACAAGCTCATTTAAAATGGGCTGATGGCGATAGCAGCATTGCTGATAAGGGCTTTACTCATAATATTAAAAAGCAAACCCCGCTTTTTTCTCAACAAGCCGATGGCAGGATGCAAAGCGTACAGCCACTTGTAAAAAGCGATCAGGTACAGGTGTGTGCAACGTGTCATGCTCGGCGCTCACAGCTTGATGACCGCAAAGACCCACATAGTTTTTTACAACACTTTCAAGGCTCATTACTCACTCCTGAGCTTTACCATGTTGATGGTCAAGTATGGGATGAAGACTATGTATGGGGTTCATTTTTACAAAGTAAAATGTTCAACGCGGGGGTAACCTGTAGTAACTGTCATAACCCTCATTCGGGTAAATTAAAGCTACCGGGCAATCAAACCTGTACGCAATGTCATAGTCATGAGATGTTCGATACACCAAAACATCACGGCCATAAAATGGCAAGTATGGGTAGCCAATGTGTCGATTGTCATATGCCCGCGACCACCTATATGCAAGTAGACGCCAGACGTGACCACAGTTTTCGAGTACCTCGCCCAGATTTAACATTAAAAACCAATGCCCCTAATGCGTGTAATAGTTGCCATGAAGATAAAACACCACAATGGGCCGTCGCAAAAATGAAAGACTGGCATCCAAATTCAAAACATCTTGGCACTGCGCATTTTTCTGAGGCGTTTTATGCGGCAGATAACCGCCTGCCTAATGCGTCAACTATGCTGACTAAAATAGTGCAAGATAAAAATTTTCCTGAGATTATCCGTGCATCAGCACTGAGCCGTTTAGCAGCAAGTCCCGATAATAATGCCGTTCTTGCGATTGCTCGCTCAGTAAAAGACAGCGAGCCCTTAAAGCGTCAAGCTGCGATTGAAGCAGCGATGCCGCTTGATATAAACCAGCGCTGGCGCCTGTTAAACCCATTGCTTGATGATGAGCATTTACCAATCAGAACCGAAGCCGCAAGAGCTCTGTCGGCCATGTTAATTCAACCGTTTCCGGCCGGTCTTAATGTGCAAGACAGTAAACGGTTAAATGCAGCGCTTGATGAATACAAAGGCCTCCAACAATACCAAGCCGAGCGCGGCTACTCACATACCAATTTAGGTAATCTTGCGCTCACATTACAAGAACCAGAGCAAGCCAAAGCACATTACTTACAAGCAATCAGTATTGAGCCTATTTTTGCTCCTGCTTATGTTAACTTAGCTGATCTATACCGCAATCAAGGCGATGAGAAGGCAGCACAAAAAATCTTAAAACAAGGCTTAACGGTTAATAAAGAAAGCGCCGATATTCATTATGCCCTCGCCATGAGCCTTATTCGCTCCAAACAAAAAGACATAGCACTTACACATTTAAAAAAAGCTGCCCAGTTCGCAGAAGATAATGCAAGCTACCAGTATACTTATGCGCTGCTGCTACAAGATTTAGGTAATATGCCAGCAGCAATATCAGCCCTTGAGCGTGCTTTTAATCTAACACCGAATAACCCTGATATTAGCTACAGTTTGGCGCAGTGGTATGTGGCAGAAGAGAACTACAGCCAAGCGTTGTTTTATGCAAGAAATCTCGCTCGTTTAGTACCTGGCAACCAGCAAGTTCAGCAATTTGTTAAGCAACTAGAAATGATGAATAGCATCAATTAATTGATAGTTAGAGGCTAAGAGAAGCTTTTTAAATTTAGCAAGTATTATATGCTTTAGACAATTGAACTCGATTAATAAATAAGCTATAAGTAGCGAAAGAAAGTATATCTATTCTAATATTTTGTGTAAGGACAGCACATGACTTCTCTTCAATTTACTCCACTTATCCTCATTTTCTCAGCTTCATGCTTTGCAACTGAACAAAAAGAAGTACAAGACATGTCTGATCCACTGGCTGTTTATACACAAGCCGGTACCGGTGCGACAAACAAGGGCCTTAATTTTAAAGTGGGTCAAGCATACGATACAGGTATAGCTACAACTGCTGGCATGAATGTTATTGAAGTCAAAGGTATTTATGGTGATGTGCTTGGTTGGGAAAGCGATAGCAGAACGACAGATTCTATTGACTCATTTCGCTTTCGTAATTTCTCGGTTGACTTAAGCTCAATGAGTGCAACACAGATTGATGCTAACTATAACCTCAATGCCAACCTTGTTGCTGACGAAAGCATGGATGTCTCATATAGCTACATTAAAGCCCTTAAACCTATGGGACGCTTTACGTTTTACCCATTAGCTGGAGTCGGTGCATCGCTGGGTGAAAATACCCTAGAAGATGACGGCAGTCGTGACAGTGGTTATTCCATTATGGGTGCATATGGTTTAGTGGGTATGTACGCAAAAATTACTATTAACGATAAAATTTGGCTTAACTACAATCCATTTTGGCTAACAACTATCGGCGGAAGCGATAACTATAAAGATCACTATTATGGTTTAAACCAAAGCCATATTTTGACTCACGAATTTGCAGCCAGTTATCAAATTAACCCACGTATGAATCTACGCTATTTCGCAAACTGGAACGAAAACCTTGACTTCTTAGATGGCGATCATCGTCTCGAATTTAACTATCAGCTATAAATTAAAATGTGAAGTAAAAAGAAACAACAAGGTAAGGGATTAAGTGAAAAACGTTGTACTAATAAATATGCTTACAGCAAGTTTGCTCAGCACACAAAGCTTTGCATCGAGTTACGATGAATATGCAATAAAACCCGCAGAGCAGCAATTAAGTAATCAACAACAAAAAGTTGATGAACCTATTTCATTTCTTCCTATACCAACCTTTATTACAGAGCCTGCTGTAGGGCCAGGCCTTGGGGTTGTTGGTTTGTTTTTTCATGACAACGAAAAGAAAGCTAAAAAGAAGAAAAAAGAAGGCTCGACCCTGCCACAAAGCATCAGTTTAGTAGGCCTAATGGGCACTAAAAATGGTACCAAAGGCGGCGCTGTTGGCCACATTACGTTTTGGGATGAAGACCGAATTCGCTATCAAGGGATTGTTGGCTGGGCGAGTATAAACCTTGATTTTTACACCTTTGACGAGATTAAACTACTTACACCTTTATCGTTGAATATTGAAGGCCCTGCGGTGTTTCAAAACCTTAAGTTACGTTATGACGACAGTAACTTCTTTTATGGCTTTAAGCAGATATATCGTCAAGTTGATATTAGCTTAGCCGAAAACCCTATCGAAGATTTTCTGCTCGAAAATGATATTATCAAGCAACATCTATCGCTTGATGTAAATACCTCAGGCATTGGTCCGTTACTAGAATACGATAGCCGAGATAACCCGCTGAACCCAGAGCGGGGCTTTAACTATAAGGCCGAGTATTTATATTATGATGAGGCTATTGGCAGTAAGGTTGATTACACCAGTCTAAAGCTTACCGCCTTAAATTACTGGCGTTACACCGATAAATTTAACTTTGCCCTGCGCATGCAATATGACTCAGTAAATAACCGTGGTAAAAAACGCTTACCGGTTTATATTCCACCAAGTATTAGCTTACGGGGTGTATCTGCAACTCGATATCAAGGCCTTGATGTGTTTGTGGCCGAAGCAGAAGCAAGTTATAAAGTCACGCAGAAAATAAAGCTTAATTTATTTACTGGCATGGGCTGGGCTGCCGATAATTTTTCTGATTTATCTAAGGCTGAAACCATTGATACTGTTGGCGCAGGCTTTCGTTATTTAATTGATGAACATTACGGTATTAGCATAGGCATAGATGTTGCGCATGGCCCTGAACAAAACGCAATTTACATTCAGGCGGGTTCTACTTGGTAATCGAAACTAATACTTTTGTTATTATTTTAATAACTGATTAAACCTAAAGATTGAATTAATTTGTTTCACTGCTATTATCAATAGCTCAATAAACATTCAGGGATTGAACGGATGCATAAAAAAGTATCAACCAACCATTATCCATTCAAAGATTTTAAACCACATGGCCTTGTCGAGTTTTATCAACATGAACATACTCTTTTAACGACTGCCATAGGGCCTTTCAACGAAGAGATTATTGACGCGCACTCTTTTATGCAAAAAGATTACATTAATAAACTCACCACTGATTATGGCCAATGGTTTGAATTGGTTGAGTTTGAAAACTCATGCATGGCAACTCCTGGGGCACTCGAAAAGCTGATGGTGTACTTTGTAGAACTGCGACGTAAAGGCATTGCACCAGCAAAAACAGCCTTTGTCATCAAAGAGGGGCTTGAAGGCGGAAGCTTACTTACCGATACCTACTGCAATTTGTATAAACGAGCAGGCATGGTAATGAATGTGTTTAAGTCAAAAACAGCGGCCCTAAACTGGTTAGCAGAAGAGTCTGTTACTGAATTAGCCTGTTAATACACAATTTAGTTTAAAAAGTGTTGCTCTTCTTCACGCAAGGTCAACACTTCAACTCCCTCAGCCGTTCCCGCTAAAGTATGCTCCCATTGCGCAGAAAGCTTTTTATCTTTTGTAACTACGGTCCAACCATCTGGCTTAGTTTTTACCTTAGCTGCCCCTTGATTGATCATTGGCTCTATCGTAAAGGTCATCCCCTCTTTTAGTACAAGCCCCGTATTTTTCTTGCCGTAATGTAATACTTGTGGCTCTTCGTGCATTTGCTGGCCGATGCCATGACCACAGTACTCTTTAACCACACTATAACCATGTTGATGAGCAAAATTTGCAATCGCATTACCAATATCCCCCAGCCTCACACCTGGTTTTACCATTTTAATTGCGTGCCACAGGGCTTGCTGGGTAGTGTCTACCAAACGTTTTGCTAAAGGCGATACATCACCAATTAAGTACATTTTGCTAGAGTCAGCTAAATAGCCATTTTTCTCGAGAGTGATATCAATATTCACAATATCGCCTGCTTTCAAAATGCCTTTGTCGCTTGGAAAACCATGACATACCACCTCATTCACAGAGGCATTTAATACATAAGGGTAGTCGTACTGCCCTTTACTTGATGGCCTTGCTTGTAACTGCTCAACAATGTAGCGTTCAACGAGATCGTTTATTTCCATTGTAGTCACGCCCTCTTTTACTAAAGGGTCAAGATAAGCAAATACATCAGCAAGTAATCGACCAGACTCTCGCATCAATGCAATTTCATCTGCATCTTTAATCACAACCTTACTCATCACTTACATCCTTAGCCTTCACATCAGCTTGGCGAAGTTGCTCTTTAATAATATCGCTGTAGGTCATGGTAGGATTAAGCTCAGCAAGCATGCCTATTTTAATCCAATACTCAGATTGCGAGTTAATTGAGCGCACCATCGCTGTACTTGCTTTACGGATTTCTTCGTGTAGCTCATCGCTAATTTTAACAATACCCATCATATGACCTATATATAAAACATATACAGATCGTATTCATATTATAT
>NZ_JAKEVN010000118.1:0-12383 GCF_022398505.1 Pseudoalteromonas sp. Isolate3
AATGATAAATATAAAGAATCATCAAAATAGGCCGATATAAAATTACATCACTAAATCAGGGACGTATTATGAAGGTTAATTCTGGAAGTTTACCGCAACCACTTAATATTCAAAATGTGACTTTAGAGTCACCTATAAATGGCAAGGCTCTTTTAGAAACTGAGCTTAAAAAATTGGCGGATGACGTATATCATGAAAGCGCGCCTCCAGAGCTAAACCAAACGTATACCAAACCGCTGACGATGACATCGAGCCAGATAGACATAACTAAAACAGTTGATGACTATATGCATGAGCTAGCTGTTGCTACTGGTGAATTATATTTGCCGGGAGGTAGTGTGCCTAAGGCGGTAGAAAAAATGCTGTCTCCCTATGACTCACTTCTTTCAGATATAAATCGGCAGAACCCTTCATTGGCCTATAAAAATTGGGGAATCGCTATAAACCAATCTGGTGCTTTAGAAGCGACAGGCACAATTACAGGTTTTGAAAAAGAATTCTTAGAAGAAAAACTAAATGATTCAAAGGAACTAGTAAGCACTATATCTGATTTTAAATCTAATTTTTTAAAATATATTGTGCCTGAAAACCGAGGTTATGGAAGGTATGATGTTACGGCTGATAATTTTCTAGGTGTTTTCGATTTTAGAGAAATGCTTGAAAGTTCAAGGAGCAATGACGACTTCAAAAAGACATGGGAATACGAAACTAATTGGTTAAAATTGAATGATAATATCTTGTCACAGTTAAAAAGAAACGCCACAAGTTATTAGGCTTAGTGCCCATATTGTGCTGAAATGAATTCACAGCGTTCCTTACTAAATACTACCATGTAGTGGCATACTTTTATGCCTTAATTTAGTCATGACTCTTCAAATATTTTAACGCGTTTATGTCCAAAAATGAGTTAAAACCTAGCGTTTTAACTCACTGAAATGAAAAGTTTAAGACTAACAACGTGTCTTTTTAAATTTAGTGTGGCTTTAAACTTTACGTTCTGTATAGCACTTTGATTACATGCCAACCAAAGCGCGTTTTAACTAGATGTGGTTCTAAGATTTCACCGCTGAATGCTACTTTGTCAAACTGTGGCACCATTTGACCACGTCTGAATTCGCCCAAGTCGCCGCCTTTTTTACCCGACGGACAGGTTGAATGTTTTTTAGCTAGAGTCTGAAACTTAGCGCCTTTTTTAAGTTGCTTGATAATGTCTTCAGCTTGTTCTTTGTGCTTAACAAGAATGTGCAGTGCGTGCGCTGTATTTGCCATGGGAAATCTCGAAAATTAAAACGCGCGTATTTTATCACGGCAATTAACACTGAGCCACTGCGGCTATTTATGTTTACCTGTTGCTTGCAAAAAACCTGTCACCAAACAAAATTGCGCTAAATAATAACTACCCATGATTGCGATATCTGCATGCTCTATTTCTAAATAAAAACGATTAAGGCCTAGTATAGAGTCTGATATTACAAACACGGCACCACCTAACACTAAAAAACCGTTCGATTTATCAGTCATCCAAGTAAGGCTTGCCATTATGGTGAGCACCAACATATAAAAAAGCACGGGAATGAGCATGTCATTCAGGTTTGGGTAGAATAAGCAAAAAACGATGATGGCCAAAAATAGATAAAGGAGTACAACGTCTAGTCGCCAGTTTTTAATTGGCAACATGGTAATGATATAAAAAGTGTGGCTTACAAAAAATGCCGCTAAACCGCCTATAAACAGTTGCCCCGTATCAAGGGCTAGCAACACATCACCTAGTGCTGAAAAACTAAGAGCGAATAATAAAGTAATAAAAGTTCGATTTTGTAGCTGACTGCGCGCTTTTAACACCATCACAATCAAAAGGCCGATTGGTAATGTTTTAAATAACGCCATAAAAGGCTGAGGTAATGCTGGCTGTAAAAGCAATAAAGCAATGTAAAACGTACTTAAGATTAGGAAGAGAATGTTCATATTCTTATTATTGTTGTTTGTTCCCAATAAAGAGAATAGCAAGCTTTACTTTAAATGTTTATAAAAAATGCTGCTTTTGTTTTTCTGACAATAACTTACACTTTGTTTGTTTGCCGAAAAACCGATAACGATGACGGCCAACCCAATCATACACACGATCGCGAAAGCCTTTTGGCAGTAGCTTGAACACGTTAGCGACAGAGAATGGAAAACCTAATTTCGTTGCGATAAATAATACAGCATCACTTTGTTTATATAGCTGGTTTTTATCAATCACTAACATTGAGGAAAGTGGATCTTTGACTTTATATGCCTTTAATAAACGCTCACCTTTATCGCTTTGCATGGGGCATAACTTAAAGGTAATTTGCTTATCAAAGCGAAGAATAAACCGCACACAAAAATGGCACAGATTGCACTGACCATCAAACAAAATGACTGGGCAGTTAGTACGCAAGTTTAACCGCTTACTTGTACAACTTGTTTACCTGTAAAACCACCAGCAAGTTGTTTATTTAAAGCAGCTGAAACAGCCTCAGCGGTAAAGTCTACGGCATGGATTTGCGGCAATTTGATCTCGCCTCGCGCTGCATTATCAAGTAATAAGTTACCCATAAAGCTTAATCTTTGCTGAGCACATAAACTGTTCGCAAGCCATGCACCACCTAACGATACAATGCCAATATTGGGAGCGCGTCTAAACATAAGTTCTTGTTCAAACTTAGGTAATTCATTTAAACAGGCGATGCGACCACAAAAACGCATTAGCTCAACGTTGCGAATGGTGGTATCGCCACCGATACAATCAAGCACCGCGTCAAAGCCCTGCGGACCAAGTTCACGACGAATTTTATCCTGGAGTTTAGGGTCATTATAATCAAACACAACATCAGCGCCTAATTGCTTAAGTAACTTATGATTGTGTTTGCTGGCAGTGGTAAACACAGTCGCACCACGTTGCTTAGCAAACTGAATAGCGAATTGGCCAACGCCGCCAGCACCGGCGTCAATAAACAGTGAATCCCCTTCGCTTAGCTGCAACTTATCAAGGGCGATTAATGCCGTCATACCTGAACAAGGTAAGGTTGCAGCGTCTGCCGGAGATACATTATCTGGCACAACAGATACTGCATAGTTAGGCACTGTAGTGTATTCAGATAACACACCTTGGTCACCAAGGCTGGCATGCCATACAACACGCGCACCAACACCAGGGAATACACCTTTATTTGCTTGAACAACCACCCCAACAGCGTCATGGCCCAAAACATGAGGGTAATGCCATTTGCAAAAGCCTTGCTTTGCAAAGTTGGCATCACCATGATTTAAGCCCACATATTCAACTTTAATCAAGAGCTCATTGCCTTCAGGGCTCGGTACTGGCACAGAAAGCTCAGATAACGCAATCGCGTCATTCGGCTCAATCAGTGCAAGCGCGCGCATTGTTGACGGAAGATCTGTAGTTTGTTGAATATGTGACATTTAATACTCTGGGTTAAAGGTTGTTTAGTTCAAAGCTCCAACGACCATTAAACGCTTGATAAGCACTTACTTTGGCCTGTAATGAAGCAATTGTTGAATCAACAGCGTTCTCTTGCGCTATTAAAACATCCTGTCTCGCATCTAACAACTCTAAGTAAGGAATTTGTCCTTCTTGATACATTGCTTGAGCTTGACCAAATGCTTTATTCGCATAATTAAAACGCTGATCAGCATAACTTAACTGTTGCTGCTGTTTGACTAGCCTTTGTAAAGTAAGTTCACTATCGCTAATGGCGTTTAATACTTTACTTTGGTAGTTACTGTAAGCGGCTTCACTTAAAAATTGCTGTGCATCACGCTGAGCTAATAATGCAGGATAGCTGAGCAATGACCATTCAACTTTTGGCGTTACTTGCCATTGTTGCACAGTATCTTCTAAACCATTACTGGTTAAGCTCACCACACCTGCAAACCCTGCCAAACTAATATCAGGCAGTAACGCTTTTGAGGCTGCAACACTCAATGAATAAGCCTGACTAAATTGATACAAGGCACTGGTGATATCGGGTCTCAGTGCCATTGCTTCACTCGCTTTACTAAACGACACGCTAAATTGGTGGCTGAGTAACTCAGGCTCTTCGACCAATGTTATGTCGCTTGCAAGTCGACCGGTTAGCACCGCAAGGGTTGCTAAGTCGCGATATTGCAAGTAACTAAGCTCAGGAATAAGCGCTTGTTGTTGCTTTAACTGCGCAAGGGTGCGGTTAAGATCAAGCTCATTCGCAACACCCTCTTCTACTCGCGCTTTTAGTACATCAATACTTTGCTCGAGTGCCTCGATTTGCATCTCAATGATAGCTTGCTTTTGCACATTACCTTGATAGCTGACATAGCCTTGCACCACAGCTGAAACCACTTCAACCTGTAATGCTCTTAGCTGCTCTGCTTGGTTTAATGCCCCCGCATTAGCAGCATCGACTAACGCGGTAATACGGCCGAACAAATCAAGCTGCCAATTAACATTAACCCCAGCGTTTGATTGACGTGTAATAACGCCATCTAAGCTGCTGCGCTCTGCACCTACGCTTAGGCTGCCCTGCGGATAATATTCCGCGCGGGCTGCACCTAAACGGGCAATGGCTGCATCAAGTTGAAGTTGACTGGTTTTTAGGTCGTGATTCATTGCTAATGCATCAGTCACTAAATTATTTAACTGGGTTGAATCTAAACGACGCCACCAGTTATTCTCGCTCGCGCCTTCGTTTTGTTCACCAATTTGTGTATCACTTACAAATTGCGTCAGGCTAACTTGCTGCTCTTGCATATCTACGCTTTGTGCGCAGCCAGCTAATACACCGGCTAACAGCATTGCACTTAAAACTTTGCCTTGTTTAAAGATTGCATGAAGAGGCTTATGCATCATCTTGCTCCTTCTGCGATTTTTTCGTTACTAACATATAAAACACCGGGGTGAACAATAAGCCGAACACGGTTACACCAATCATGCCTGAGAATACAGCGTTACCCATGGCATGACGCATCTCTGCACCTGCGCCTGTGGCTAAAACAAGGGGTACAACACCTGCTGTAAAAGCAATTGACGTCATTAAAATTGGACGAAGTCGTAAGCGACACGCTTTAATAATTGCTTCAAGATGTGTCATCCCACCTTTATGCTGATCTCGTGCAAACTCAACCATTAAGATGGCATTCTTACTTGCTAGTGCAACGAGTACAATTAATGCAATTTGCGTAAAGATGTTGTTGTCATCACCTACAAGCCACACACCTAACAAGGCCGAGAAAATAGTCATAGGCACAATCAAAATAATCGCCAGAGGTAGTCTTAAGCTCTCGTATTGGGCAGCAAGTACCATGAACACGAGCAATACAACGAGTGGGAAAACATACACCATGGTGTTACCCGCTAATATTTGCTGATAAGTTACTTCTGTCCATTCAAACTCGATACCATTTGGTAATGTATCGGCAAGAATTGCTTCAATCGCATGCTGCGCTTGGTCAGAGCTATAACCTGGCGCTGGGCTACCATTTAGTTCAGCTGTAGGGTAACCGTTATAGTGCATTACACGATCTGGCCCTGTTGTTGGCGTGACCGTTAATACAGAACCTAATGGCACCATCTCACCCATGCGGTTACGCACTTTAAGATTCAAAATTTGCTCAGGATCTTGGCGGTAATCAGCATCAGCTTGTGCATTAACCTGATAAGTTCGACCAAACAAGTTAAAGTCATTCACATACATCGAGCCTAAGTACACTTGTAAGGCATTGAATACTTCATCAAGTGGAATACCTTGAATCAGCGCTTGCTCACGGTCAATGTCGATATCCATTTGTGGCACTTGAATTCTAAAGCTTGAGTAAAGCCCCATTAATGCAGGGTCTTGCTGAGCTTTAGCAATGGTTGCTTGTAAGCTATTAAAGAGTGCTTCAAAGCCTTTATTAGCACGGTCTTCAATTTGTAGTTTAAAGCCACCAGTTGTACCTAAACCTTGAATTGGCGGTGGCGGGAATACCGCAACAAATGCTTCATCAATAGCGGCAAATTTTTGATTTAACTGAGCCGCAATCGCCATTGCTGACATACTCGGATCTTGACGCTCTTCAAAAGGTGCAAGCGGAGTAAACACAATGCCGCTATTAGGGCTATTGGTGAAACCATTAACAGATAAACCAGGAAACGACACCGTATTTGCAACACCCGGTACTTGTAATGCAATTTTTTCCATTTCTTGCACGACTTCTTGGGTTCTATCTAAGCTTGCCGCATCAGGTAACTGTGCAACAGCCACTAAATATTGCTTATCTTGCTGTGGAATAAAGCCACCCGGTACAGCATCAAATAATTTAACTGTGCCACCAACAAGCGCAATGTAGGCAACTAATACAATCACACTCATGCGAATCAGTTTTTGTACCAGCTTTTCGTAGCCATTTGCACCTTTATCAAACAAGCGATTAAAAGGCTTAAATAGCCAATTACCAAATACACGGTTTAATAGCTTAGTTAAACGGTCTGGTTTTGCATCATGACCTTTTAATAACAATGCCGATAACGCAGGCGATAGTGTTAATGAGTTAAATGCTGAGATAATCGTTGAAATAGTAATAGTTAACGCAAATTGCTTATAAAATTGACCAGATAAACCAGTAATAAATGCCGTTGGAATAAATACCGCACACAGTACAAGTGCAATGGCGATAATTGGCCCTGTTACTTCTGTCATGGCAACACGGGTTGCTTCGAGTGGCGACAAGCCTTGCTCAATATTACGCTCAACGTTTTCAACTACAACAATGGCATCATCAACAACAATACCAATGGCTAGAACCAAGCCGAATAACGACAAGGTATTGATTGAAACGCCAAGCCATTGCATAACTGCAAACGTACCAATTAAAGACACCGGTACCGCAATCAGAGGGATAACCGATGCACGCCACGTCTGTAAGAACACCACTACAACGATTACAACTAGCGCGATTGCTTCTAGTAGTGTTTTGATAACAGCATCGATAGAACCGCGTACGAAAATTGTTGGATCATAAACAATGTCATATTCAACACCCGCCGGAAAGTCTTTCGATAATAGCTTCATGGTTTCACGCACTTGATCCGAAAGCTCAATCGCATTAGAACCTGGGCGTTGAAATACTGGCATAGCAAGTGCTGGCTGACCATCGAGCATTGCTCTTAATGCATAGGTGTCTTGTCCTAACTCAAGGCGTGCAACATCACTTAAGCGTGTAAGCTGACCTTGTTCACCTACTTTGATGATCACATTTTCAAATTCTTCTTGTGAGCTTAAGCGCCCTTTTACGTTCATCAGAATTTGAAACTGATTTGTTTTCGATGTAGGTTGTGCACCTATACTACCCGCGGCAACTTGCTGGTTTTGCGCACGTAGTGCATTAACTACATCCATGGCAGTTAAATCACGTGCCGATAGTGCATCGGGGTTTAACCATACGCGCATTGAGTATTGACCACCACCAAACATACGTACATCACCCACACCCGGAAGACGTGCAATTTGGTCTTTGATATACAAGTCAGCATAGTTCGCTAAGTAAGTTGTATCATGCGTTTTTTCAGGTGAGTATAAATGCACTACCATGGTTAAATCTGGTGATGATTTTTCTGCTACGACGCCTAAACGCTGAACTTCTTGTGGTAAGCGTGGCAGTGCACTGTTTACACGGTTTTGCACTTGTACTTGTGCTCGGTCTAAGTCAGTGCCTAACGCAAAGGTAACTGTTAACGTCATACGGCCATCACTGGTTGCTTGCGAAAACATATACAACATGTTTTCAGTACCATTGATTTCTTGCTCAAGAGGTGTTGCAACAGTCTCAGCAATAACCGTTGGGTTTGCACCTGGGTAACTTGCTGTAACAACAACTGTTGGCGGCACCACCTCTGGATACTCACTCACTGGCAATTGAAATAACGAAATTGCCCCTGCGATGAGAAAGATAAGCGACAGCATCGCTGCAAAGATGGGTCGCTGGATAAAAAAGTGTGAAAATTTCATTTTGACCTACTGTTTAGCAACCAAATCTGAGTGATTATTTGAAAGAGTGAATGCAATACCGTCGCTATTAATCGTTACTTTATTAGGCGAAATTGGCATACCTGGACCCACACGAGCAGGACCGTTCACTGCAATCACATCGTTTTCGTTTAGTCCCGATTTAATTGCTCGTAAGCTGCCATAACGTTCACCAACAGTAACTAACTTATATTCAAGAACATTGCCTTCACCAACGGTTAGAACAAAACGATTCTTTAAATCTGTGCCAATAGCACGCTCCGGCACGATGACCTTTTCGCTTACTTTATTGCCTGCAAGCTTAATGCGGGCGAATGAACCAGCACGAAGTTGTTGCTCATCATTTTCAAACACGGCACGAACACGAAGAGTGCCTGTAGTTTCGTTAATTTGGTTATCAATGAAATTAATTTTGCCATTAAAGTTAAAGCTGGTTTCACCCACTTTTTGCATCACAACCGCTTGTTCACTTTGTGCCGTTACATCAGCAAATGACTGATTCCACGTGCGCTCATCAATATCAAAATAAGCATACATTTGCTGATTTGATACGATACTTGTTAACACACTTTGTCCGGCAAGTACGTTATTACCTTTGGTGATGTTGGCACGCGATACTACGCCATTTATTGGCGAGCGAACTTTCGTAAATGCTAAATCAAGCTCAGCTGCAGTTAGCTCAGCCTGAAGAGCAAGTAATTGTGCTTCTCGTTGTCTAAGGGTTGATTTACGAGACTCAGCTTGCTCAGTTGAAATCGCTTTACGCTCAGTTAAGCGCTCTGCGCGTTTTGCTTCACTTTTAGCTTGTTCAAGTGCTGCCTTGGCGCTTTCGATTTGCGCTTTTAAGCTATCAACCACTGCAGCAAAGGGACGTGCATCAAGGGTGAAAAGCAAATCCCCCTCTTTAACGCTATCACCTTCCTTAAAATTAATTTTGTCGATAACACCCGAAACACGTGGCATAAGCGCTACTTCTTGTGGTGCTTCTAAGCGCGTTGTATAGGTGTGCCAATTTTGTACGGGTTTAACCAGTACTTTTGCTACATCGATAGGTTGTAAATGCTGTTGCTGCGCTGCTTGGTTGGCTTCAGTACCGCACCCTGCAAGCGTTAAGCTCGCAATGGTGACAGCCACTGCAAGAATAGATTTGTTCATCACGACTCTCCTGTTAATAGATTGGAGACAATGTTACGGAACTAATTAGAGGATAAAAACGATAGATTTTTAAATTCATTAATGCCAGAATGGCACCAATAAATTTTAAGGAACTGCTATGGATACCACCAGCCGTTTATTAATGCTGCTTGAAGTGATTGAACGAGGCTCATTTGCTAAAGCTGCAGAGTCTAGAAATATAGACCGTTCTGTCATTTCGAAACAAATTAGCCGTCTTGAAGATGAGTTAGGGGTGCGCTTACTAAACCGTACAACTCGTTCTTTTTCGTTGACTGCTGCAGGCGCTGAAATGGTAAAAAAAGCAGCTGAACTCAGGGATTTATTATCAGATACTGTTAGACTGGCCGAGAACTATCACCAAGAACCTCGTGGCACGTTAAAAATTACCTCATCAAGTATTATCGGTAAAAGGTATATTCAACCAGTAATTAATGACTTTCAAAAACGTTTTCCGCAAGTTGAAGTTGAGCTTCGTTTAGACGACAGGCTGATTGACTTAGTATCAGAAGGCTATGACTTGGCTTTTCGTGTTGGCGAACCAAAAGACTCGTCATTTATTGCCCGTAAGATTGCCCGCAACCGTATGTTACTGTTGGCCTCACCAGAATTTATTAAAACTTACGGCATGCCAAAGCATGTTGAAGATTTAAAAGAGCTGCCTGCCGCTAGTTATTCAAGCCCAAGTAAACGCATTAGTGGTATTCGCTATCGTAATGCCGGTGGCGATATTATTGAGCAGGATATTAAAAGTGTCTTTCGTGCTAACGATGCGGAAGTACTTTTGATGAAGGCAATTTCAGGAAATGCCTATGTTCTTGCACCAGCATTTATTCTTGATGATGAGGTAAAACGCGGAGATTTAGTACCAATTTTAACCGATATGGAATTACTCGATTACAGCGCAGTGTACGCGGTTTACCCACATAGAGATTTACCAGTAAGAACACGTTTATTCTTTGATGCTATGCGTGAATACATTGGTAAAGATGTTCCTGTATGGGAGGCGAACATTCCTGATTTTGATACTATGTACAAAGGCTAAGTTTAAAAAGCACTAACTCGCTTTATTACGTTGTGCAAATTGTTCGCTTAACTCATAAGCCGTTACAACTCTATTTCGACCTTGCTGTTTTGCTTGGTATAGCGCATCGTCTGCACGCTTAATAAAGTTTTTAAGGGTTTGATTTGGCATGTAGCAGGCAACACCGATGCTAATAGTCAAATTGATCGCCTGCTCATCAATATTGTGGATAGTTGTTGATAAGTGCTCGCGCAGCATATCTGCAAATTCATATGCACTTTGCGGGTCGCTACCTGGTAAGAAGATAGCAAACTCTTCACCGCCAATTCGAAATACATAGCCTTTACTTATGCGTTGCCTAAAGAAACTGGTTACTTCAATTAGAATACGATCGCCAACATCATGGCCGTATTGATCATTTATATTCTTAAAGTAATCAAGGTCGAGCATTAAGATAAATAAGCCATTTTTGTTTTTCAGCTCAACTTCAAAATAATGGGTCATCGCCAACCGGTTACCTGCCCCTGTAAGTGGGTCAAGTAAAGCTAAGTTTTCGAGTCGTTTACCATATTCTGCACGACTATTCTCAAAGGTGTGAGACACCGCCCAAATACTGATGTACGTGAATGTAAAGTTGAGTAAAAAATTAATGCTATTAAGGGGCTCAAGACTTGATTTGGTGAAAAGAAAACCGCCTTGCAGTACCGCAACGACCAATGACAAAACTTTGCCATACTGTTTGCCTAATAATAAATAAAATAGAACCGGTAATGAGCAAGTCCAAATGAACAGCAAGCTTTTAATATTACTGAGGTAAGTACCCAATGTGACAAGTAGCGTTAAAAACACGCATAAGGTGAGCGACTGCCATAGATGACCATTGCGTTTTCGGGTATAAAAAAAGATATAAAAACAAAAGGATGCAAAAACGACTTCTAATGCACCAAGAACCCAAAAGTCATTTATAAAGAGATTAAAAACGGCGAATATTCCAGCTAGCACGCCAAGACAAAAGCCCATCCATTTAAGAACGGTATTTCGTAACGCTTGAGTGCCCCTTAGCGCCCCAATATCCATCCAGTTTCTCGTTATTGTTATAATTGCCTAATTTTAACGCGAAATAATAGATATAGGAACAAGTTATTAATAAAAAGTGCATAAAAATGCAGACGTTTTCATAAGCACAAGAAAAACTAATAGTTTTTAACTTTTATTTACAAATAATGAGATTCAAGCTAGCAGCAGTTTCACATCGCGTAAAAGCACACCTTGCAGCTAATCATCAATCAAGTCACTGACCTCTTCAATTAACTCATCAAACTCATCATGAATATTACGGCGCTGTTTGTCGGTTAATGTAGGCTTTAGCTCCAATAACAAGCTAACGTAGTTATCAAGGTTTTTATCATCGGCGGCAATTAACTCATCGCTCATAAAGGCAAAACGATCATTAATGATAACAGCGAGCTTGCTATCAAAGTCTGCTGGTTTTTCCTCTTGCATAAATAACGTTTTTAATGCATCTAAACGCTTTTGTTTGTATTGCATCCATAGTAAAAATGTACTTATACGGCTATTTGATGAATTTTCTATCAGTGTTTGTTGCTGTGCAGAGAGCTTGGTACCGAACCACTCTTTATAGTTTTCAAGGTTTTCTTCTAAACGTTCTTGAGCATGTTGCTCAGGTGTTTTCTCTTCGTGCTCTTTGTACTCATCGTTAATGTTTTCTTGTAAGGCAGCGACAAACTCAACTCGCTGCTTGTAAGTTAGTGAGTTAGCTAACTCAATAAGTTCGGGTTCAATTTTATCAACCAAGGTTTGCCAGTGTTGTTTTGCTTGCACAAAGTGTGCTTTAAGTTCGCTATGGTTAACTTGCTTATCTAACATAGATTTTAAGCTTTCGAGGTCACTCTTGTATAAAGGTAGCTGAGTTTCCCTGTGCCAATCACGACTGGTTTTGACAATATGCTTAAATT
Organism: Pseudoalteromonas sp. Isolate3; assembly: GCF_022398505.1. Lineage (NCBI taxonomy): Bacteria > Pseudomonadati > Pseudomonadota > Gammaproteobacteria > Alteromonadales > Pseudoalteromonadaceae > Pseudoalteromonas > Pseudoalteromonas sp. Isolate3. Next base: position 12,198 of record NZ_JAKEVN010000118.1, read on the forward strand.
TATCAGCTTGGTCGCCATTTAGATCAACATAATCATCAATCCAAAACCCTGATAACCAGCCTAAGTTATTGTAAGTGAAGCTAGGAGAGCACCCCGCGACTGAAAACAATAAACTGAAAATTATTAGATACTTTGATAGCTTTTTCATTGTCTTTTTTTAAATCCTGTTTCTAAAACATAGTAAAG
>NZ_JAKEVN010000119.1:0-12350 GCF_022398505.1 Pseudoalteromonas sp. Isolate3
TTCCTATAAATTGTATTGCTTTGCTAAGCTTAAATGAGCAAAAAAGAAACAATTCAAGCAAATTACAAACTTGTTATAGGGACATAGCTATGAAGATTCTGCACTACACCATTTTGGTCAGTTGTTTATCCATTTGCATGCCTGTATTGGCTGAAAACCAATACTTACAACAACAGTTAGAACCTATCCTGATTGGTGAATCTCACAGTATTGAAAGAGAACACATCCATTCTCCTGACATGACCGTTGCCACCTATAAAGCAAATGGTTTTGAACGTGTTTGGAATGACACCAAATATGCAAAACAAGCTCTCAAGTTAATTGCTCAATCAGAGCTTGAAGGCCTCTCACCCAATGACTATCACTTTGATACATTAATGGCGCTGGCCAACGAAATAGATAAACGCGGAGCAGAGGCTGTCGAAGCTCAGTTTGATGTACTTATGACAGATGCTGTCACGACGTATGCAAAACACTTAATACGCGGAAAAATAAACCCAAAACAACTTACTGCAACATGGAATTATGGACAGTTTGACGTCAGTCCTGATGCTGCAGCTGCCTCTTTACTTAAACACGTTAAGTCTAAAAGCCTTGATAAAGGCCTTGAAAACCTTAAGCCCGTATTACCTCATTACAAACGCTTAAAAGATGCTTTAGTGTTTTACCGAGAACTTGATGCAACTGGCGAGTTACCTGCCATCACATTGCAAAACAATATATTAAAACCGGGTCAATCAGACGCAGCAGTACCGCTGTTAAGACAAAAGTTAAAGCGCTTAAATTATTTTCAAGGCAGTGGTAGTGATGATACTGATTATGACAACGAGCTAGTTGCAGCAGTTAAGAATTTTCAGAATGCTCATCAAGTTACTGACGACGGTGTGATTGGAAACGCAACGTTAAAATTACTCAACAAAGATTACAGTGAATACATTGATGATATTTTAGTAAACCTAGAGCGTATTCGTTGGGTTGATAATACTCTCACAGAGCGCTTCTTAGTGGTAAATATCGCTGGTTTTAAACTATTTTTATTTGAAGACAACAAATTAAAATGGCAAACCAATGTGGTCGTTGGCAGAAACTACACCAAAACCCCAATATTTAAAGGGCAAATGAGCTATATCGTGATGAATCCAACATGGACAGTACCGCGGAGTATTTCTGGTGGCATCATCAAAAAAATGAAAGAAAACCCAAACTACTTAAACGAGAAAGATTTTGTTGTGGTTGATAGTCGCCGTAACCCAGTGGATAGCGAGAGTATTGATTGGGCAAATGCTAGTCGTAAGAACTTTCCGTACTGGTTTGTACAACAACCTTCAGAGAATAATTCATTGGGACAAATTAAATTTATGTTTCCTAATAAATACTCAATTTATTTGCACGACACCCCTGCAAAAACATTATTTCAGCAAGACCAACGTGCATTTAGCCACGGCTGTGTAAGAGTTGATGACCCATTCACCTTAGCTGAGAAAATATTAGAAACGTCAGATAATTGGAGTCGTAGCGACATTGATGACGCCATTGCTGCAAAAGAGACTACAAAAATCAGCTTATCAAAACCGCTAGATGTACTTTTAATGTACTGGACAGTCGCAGGTGACGACGAGAGCTTACAATTTTATACCGATGTCTATAATCGCGATGGCGCGTTATTAAAAGCACTCACCACGCCATTAGCAAATAATACAATTTAGAGGTCACTATGTATTTCAGCCGTATTATTTTAAGTGTGTTCTTCGCGTTAACTACATGCTCTGTTGCTGCCATTGAATTAAGCGACTCGCTGCACAGCATTGTTCTTGATGCAAAACAGGTTCTAACACTTGATAACACGGCTGATTTTGCTCCAACTGCAGTATCAGACGTTGAGACTGAGCGATTAGGGCCAAATAGCATTGCAATTTACGCCCCAGAAAATGCAGGGTTTTATAACCTAGTATTGAGTAACGATGAAACCAGTAAACACCTACTTGTGATTGTTAAAAAACCATTCAATGCAAACAATAAACAGTTAAATAATTACCAAATAGGCCTCTACCCTACGCCCTATAAAGGCTACACACAATACAGTGCACCTAACGGGTTTATAGAAATTTTTGAGAAAGACTTATCACGCCAGCTGACTCCTCATGTGCAAGTTAAAAATATAATTTGTAAGCAAGTGAGTGGCTTTCCTAAATATCTTTATGTCAACAACGGTGGCTTGATGATGCTCGAAGAACTACTCAAGTTTGTACAAAGTGAAGGGATTAAAGTCAGCAAGTTTGCCTTTATCAGCGGCTATAGAACACCCCACTACAATCGCTCAATTGGTAATGGCAAATATAGTCGACACCAATATGGCGATGCTTTCGATTTATACATAGACGAAGATAGTGATGGCCGAATGGACGATTTAAATGGCGACGGCAAACTGACAGTTGCTGATGTAGATGTACTTTATAAAGTGTTCGAAAAATTTCAAAAACAAAGCCGTTATAATGGTGGTATAGGGCGCTATAGACCCGCCTCCCATCACGGTGGTTTTGTACATATAGATAACCGAGGATTTACCGCGAGGTGGTAATACAACCTTCATATAATCCTTGTTTAAAGATCATCCGATTGCATTATTTTTGCTTGATTGCTAAGTTATTGTGTACAAGGGAAAACCGCAGCAAAAAATGTAATTCATGATAGTGGTATTGATGATTCACAACTTGATTTAATCGCCCGACTCAATGACAGACAACCATCAGTTAGTACAACTCTCTATGTCAGTAACGGTGATCTAATAAGCCCCGCTGATTATTGGCAAGCACTTCAAAATGAGAGTGTCTCTGTTGTGCATTACAGTGATTTAGACCACACAAAAATGGTAAGCCTTATCAGTCAAGCCATGCGCAATGAGGTTTTACATAGATTAATGTAACCAACAAATAACAAGGATAGCAATGAACATACACTTTAAGAAATTAAGATTGCTTGTAGTTTTTTATTTACTCGCAATTTCAAGCCTTGCCCATAGCCAAAATATGCAAACAGAGATGGCCGACTTTATTCAAGGCTTTCATGAATACAAGCAGTTTAACGGCAATGTATTAGTTGCAAAGGATGGAAAAGTACTGTTTGAAAAAAGCTTTGGCTATGCCAACTTTGAGTGGGATATAAAGCATAGTGATAAAAGTAAGTTTAGAATTGGCTCTATAACAAAACAGTTTACCGCCATGTTAATCCTGCAATTGGCACAAAATAATAAGCTTAAACTCGATGATCATCTTGCAACATACCTTCCTGAATACAGACAAGATATTGCCAATAAAATTACTCTTCGCCAAATACTTAATCATACCTCTGGTCTTGGTAATTATACCCAAGCAAAATCGTTTCGTGATGAGTACAGCCGAAACCCCTACAGTGTTGATGAATTTATTCGCTTGCTATGTAGTGATGATCTAGTGTTCGAACCTGGCACTGAATTTCGTTATAGCAATTCTGGCTATTTTATTTTGGGTGCGGTAATTGAAAAGGTAACTGGCCAAAAATATAAAGAGGTATTACAGCAGAATATTTTAGACCCACTTAAAATGAAGGATACAGGTTATGACTCCCACAATAAAATCATTAAATTTCGCGCCTCTGGATACGACAACGGGCTAGCTGGTTATAGCAACACCGATTATTTAGATATGTCTATCCCGTATGCAGCTGGGTCAATGTATTCAACAGCGCGGGATTTACTAAAATGGGATCAAGCCCTTTACTCAGATAAGTTATTAAACGACGCATATGAAAAGCAGATGTATCAAGTTTCTGGGCAAAGAAATTATGCGCTTGGTTGGGAAGTAACAAAGCTCGATAAAAACATTTACGGAAAACCCCTAACACGTATTCAACATGGCGGTGGTATCAATGGTTTCAATGCGTTTATAAGTAGAATTATCGAAGACAAATTACTTATTGTCATTCTAAATAACACGGGTGGTGCACCTCTCACCCCCATGACTAACGGTCTCTTGGCAATCTACTATGACAAACCTTATGAAAAAGCGACAGAACATGTAGATAGCAAGCTTTATAAAGCATTTAAAAGTGAAGGTATTAAAGGGCTCAAGAAAACCTATAAGCAAATGGTGAATGATGGGAATACGCCAAGAGAATGGTCGTTAAACTACTTGGGTTATGAATTAATGCAGATGAAAGAACTAGATGCCGCAATTACTGTATTTGAACTCAACAATCAATCTTATCCAGAATCAGCAAACACTTATGACAGTTTAGGTGAAGCATATTTAGCAGTCGGCGATAAACAAAAAGCATTGGCAAGTTACAAAAATGCTCTTAACTTGAATCCTGACAGTGAAAGCGCTAAACAAGCAATTGAGAAATTACAATAAATAAGCCTTGTAACTCAATACCTAAAATAATTAGTTATCGAGTACCCGCTTATCTAAAATGCCTTTTTCAATCAGTTGAGTGAGAATCGCCTTGGTTTTTGCTCGACATATATCACGAACTAAACGAACCGCAGGTGTTATAGATTGTCGACTTGGACAGATTAACCAAAGCTCGGCACATAAGTGAGGGTAATTTTGCATAACCGGCACGACCCGACCTTTAAGTAAATCATCACTGATATCAATGCATGATTTAACAGCTAGACCTTTACCAGCCACACACCAACGTCTTACTAAATCTCCATCATTAGACGCTCGGCGGCCTTGCATTTTCACTTTAAAACGCTCTGTTCCATCGGTAAATTCCCAAACATTGTTGATGATATCTTGAAGTTGATAAAATAAACCTTGATGCTGGTTTAATTCATCAGGATGTGTCGGCGCTCCATATTCGGCAAGGTACTCTGGGGTTGCACATAACAACCGAGGAACATTACAAATTTTAAAGCCATATAAGTTTGAGTCTGATGGCGAGCCATATCTGAGCGCAAAATCAACAGAGTCTCGGTAAAAGTCGACATTACTATCGCTAATATGAGGACGCATACTCAGCTTTGGATATTCATCAAGTAACTCATCTAACCAAGGAATAATAATGTTGCGGCCTAAATCTGAAGATAATGCAACTCTTAGCTCACCTTCTATTTCATCATGCTCGCCTTTTAAGGCAAGTGTCGCTTGCTCTAGCATGAGCACCGCTTGCTGACACTGAGGCAAAAAACGCTCCCCTGACGCCGATAAACGTAAATGGCGAGTAGTACGAACAAACAATTCAGTACCAAGAGCTGCTTCAACGCGCTTAATTGCTGCACTAGCGGTTGCAGCACGCATGTCTAATTTTGCCGCAGCGGTTGTAATACTGCGAAACTCTGCAACCTTGAGGATTAATTTGAGATCTTCAACCAGCATATTAACTAAAAATTTTTGATAATGTTTATTCGATTATGCGCTTTATCGTAAAGTATGCAAAGCGTAAACTGCACCTAATTGTTATACATGCGGGAGCAAATCATGACACACCCTATTATTTCTGACTTACAACGCCGATACACAAGTAAGCGCTACGACGCATCAAGGCAAATTAGCCAAGCAGACTTAGCTGTAATTTTAGAAGCTTTACGCTTATCGCCATCGTCTATTAATTCTCAACCATGGAAGTTTATAGTCATCGAATCAGAGCAAGCAAAACAACGTTTCCACGATAGTTTTGCAAATAAGTTTCAGTTTAATCAGGTACATGCAAAAACTGCATCACATACTATTTTATTTGCTTATAACCCAAGTTATAAACGTGATGACTATGAAAAAGTCATCGATGCAGATATTGCTAATGGTCGCACAAAAGCTGAAAACAAAGAGCAGGCGTTTGGTGCGTTCGCATTTGTTGATTTAAATACTGATGACCATGGCGATAACGCTGCTTGGACTAAATCTCAAACCTACATTGCATTAGGTAATACTATGCATACTGTGGCTCGTTTAGGTTTAGATTCAACACCGATGGAAGGCGTCGATAAAGACTTACTCGGTGAACTATTTGCTGATGAGTTAGATGGTTATGTATGTGAAGTGGCACTCGCTATTGGTTATCACGAACCAGAGCAAGATTATAATGCTACATTACCAAAATCTCGTTTAGATAAAGACGCGGTAATTACTGTAGTATAAAACCTATAAATTATGCAGGCTTTGCCTGCATAATTGTTATTTTAAGTCTGTCTTTACAATGATATTACTCGCCATACCTTCACATAAGTCTGCAGTTATTGTGGCAACTGCTCCATTTATTAATGCTAAATTAGGGGCAACGTGACCAATGTCCGCATCAACAATAACTGGGAACAAATTACCTTTAAATGCGAGTTCGATTGCTTGGTATTCATCAAAATAGCAGTCGTTATTAATTGCTGGACTGCGGCCGAATACCACCGCATTTACATCGGTGAATACATCATTCAACTTTAACGATAACAAACAACGTGCTAATGCCATCGGGCTGAGCTCTGCATTTTCTAAATATAAAATTAAGCCCTCTGGCGCATACTGCTTTTTAAATTCATGCAATGCATAGTAATTTGAGGGTAGCAACAAGCCAAGAGTATCTAAGCAACCGCCGATTAAACGCCCTGAAACTTCAATCTGGCGTTTATCTTTATAGTTAATACAGCGCCATTGACTCGGGGCTGTATAGTCAAATTGAGCTTGCGGATCGGCTTTATAATCAATTGGTTTTTGCTGATAATAAGGAGACGCGACTTGGTGCAGTTGCTGTTTTTCTTCAAGTGACATTGCACTGAATATATTTGCTAAATAAACATCTGAATCGTCAGGGTGAATTTGCATTAAATTCGCAGCGTGCAAGGTTGCCCAGCCACAACGAGTTGTTAATGCACATGCAAAAGTGCTTATATCTGAAAAGCCAACCAACCATTTAGGCCTTGCTTTACTTATCGCATTAAAGTCGAGAAGCGGTAAAATCTCCATGGTGAGATCGCCCCCCCAAGGTGGCATGATGGCTGCTATTGAATCATCAGTTAAATACTCCATTAGCTCATCAGCACGTTGCTTTGCACTATTGTGTGACTGACGCAAGCAGGCACCCTCAATGACAGTAAAACCTTTGGCTGTTAAGCCATTAAGTACTAAGTCTAAACGCGTATGAAACGCTGTATCTACACCTGATGAAAAAGCACATATGGCTATTTTATCGCCTTGAAAAAGCGGTTTAGGATACTGAATTTTCGCCATTATTACTCCTTCATTACGACTGTCTTGTAGTCAACGTACCGAATAAATCCACGCATGTAAACAGGTATAAAAAAACCGCAGTATATAACTGCGGTTTTTATCAATGCTTGGTTAAGCTACTAAATATACTCAACTTCAATGATTTCGTACTCTACTTCACCGTTTGGCGTTTTAATGATAACGGCATCATCTACCTCTTTACCAATTAAACCACGCGCGATTGGTGAGTTAACAGAAATCAGGTTGTTTTTGATATCTGCTTCGTCATCGCCTACGATTTGGTATTTTACTTCAGCATCGGTTTCAACATTAACGATAGTGACCGTTGTGCCAAAAATAACTTTACCTGTGTTAGGCATTTTAGTTACATCAATGATTTGCACATTTGAAAGCTTCGCTTCAATTTCTTGAATACGGCCTTCGCAGAAACCTTGTTGCTCACGAGCAGCATGGTATTCAGCGTTTTCTTTCAAATCACCGTGCTCACGTGCTTCAGCAATATCAGCAACGATTTTTGGACGGGTAACTGTTTTTAATTCGTTAAGTTCTTCGCGCAGTAATGCTGCACCACGAACTGTCATCGGAATTGATTGCATATTATTCTCACTTAATCCCAAGGGCGATTGCCTCGCCCTTGGCACATTTCCTTAGTTCATTCGCTGGTGTAGTTCCTGAACTGACGTCACCTTGCTACGGTCGTCTGCTTGGTTTGCAGTACAGTTAGCAAATGCCGCGTTCAGAGTCGTTGTGTAGTTAGTCTTATGCTGTAACGCACCACGACGTAACACCTTCGAATCTTCAATCGCTTGGCGGCCTTCAGTAGTGTTTACAATGTAGCTGTATTCACCATTTTTAATTCTATCAAGAATATGAGGACGACCTTCGTATACCTTGTTCACGCGACGAACTGCAATGCCTGCTTCTTCAAGTGCTTTTGCAGTGCCACCTGTCGCATCTAGCTCGAAACCAAGTTCAGTCATGGTTTTAGCTAGTTCAACAATACGTGGTTTGTCACTGTTGCGTACCGATAGTAACGCGCGACCACCGCGTGGTAAAGTGTTGCTTGCACCTAATTGTGCTTTAGCGAATGCTTCGGCGAAAGTTTCACCAACACCCATTACCTCACCCGTTGAGCGCATTTCAGGGCCACGGATTGGGTCAACACCTTGGAACTTAGCAAATGGCAGTACCACTTCTTTTACGCTGTAGTAAGGTGGGATTACTTCTTTTGTAATACCTTGACTTGCCAGCGACTGACCTGCCATACAACGTGCCGCTACTTTAGCAAGTGCAACACCTGTCGCTTTTGAAACAAACGGTACTGTACGCGCAGCACGTGGGTTTACTTCGATTAAGTAAACTTTACCGTCTTTCACAGCAAACTGAGTATTCATTAGACCTACTACGCCAAGCTCTAGAGCCATATCAGTCACTTGCTTACGCATCACGTCTTGCACTTCGGCTGTTAATGAGTGAGCTGGTAATGAACACGCTGAGTCACCTGAGTGAACACCTGCTTGCTCGATATGCTCCATGATACCACCGATGATTACTTGCTCACCGTCACAGATAGCGTCAACGTCAACTTCGATTGCGTTATCTAAGAAATGGTCAAGTAGTACTGGCGCTTCATTTGATGCAGATACCGCTTCAGTCATGTAACGACGTAAATCGTCTTCATCATAAACTACTTCCATCGCACGACCACCTAGTACGTACGAAGGACGTACTACGAGTGGGAAGCCAATTTCAGCAGACTTAACAATCGCTTCTTCTAAAGAAGTAACCGTTGCATTCTCTGGTTGAAGAAGGTTTAGACGCTCAACAAGCTGTTGGAAACGCTCACGGTCTTCTGCACGGTCGATTGCATCTGGTGAAGTACCAATTACTGGCACACCATTCGCTTCAAGTTCACGAGCAAGTTTCAGTGGAGTTTGACCACCGTACTGAACGATAACACCTTTTGGCTTTTCAACACGTACGATTTCTAATACATCTTCTAGCGTGATTGGCTCGAAGAATAGACGATCAGATGTATCGTAGTCAGTTGAAACAGTTTCAGGGTTACAGTTAACCATAATTGTTTCGTAACCATCTTCACGTAAAGCTAATGCAGCGTGAACACAACAGTAATCGAATTCGATACCTTGACCGATACGGTTAGGGCCACCACCGATTACCATGATTTTATCTTTGTCAGATGGATTCGCTTCACACTCTTCATCATAAGATGAGTACATATAAGCTGTGTCAGAGCTGAACTCTGCAGCACAGGTATCAACGCGCTTGTATACAGGCACGATATCTAACTGGTGACGCTTCTTGCGAATTTCTGCTTCAGAAACACCTGCAATTTCAGCGATACGCGCATCAGCAAAGCCTTTACGCTTAAGCTTACGTAAGAACTCAGCATTTAAACCAGCCATACCTACTTCGCTGATTGTTGCTTCGTCTTTTAAGATGTCTTCGATTTGCACTAGGTACCAAGGGTCAATCTTAGTTAGTTCGAAAACTTCTTCAACGCTCATACCGTGACGCATTGCATCTGCTACGTACCAAATACGCTCAGCACCTGGCTCGCGTAATTCACGGATGATTTTTTCTTTCGCTTTCGGATCATCCAGGGCTACAACTGGGTTGAAGCCTGTTGCGCCTACTTCTAGGCCACGTAATGCTTTATGCAGTGACTCTTGTTGATTACGACCAATCGCCATAACTTCACCCACAGATTTCATCTGTGTTGTTAAACGGTCGTTTGAACCTGCGAATTTTTCGAAGTTAAAACGTGGGATCTTAGTAACAACGTAGTCGATCGACGGCTCGAAAGACGCTGGTGTTTTACCGCCAGTGATGTCGTTTTGTAGCTCATCAAGCGTGTAACCTACAGCTAATTTCGCTGCGATTTTCGCAATTGGGAAACCTGTTGCTTTTGATGCTAGTGCAGATGAACGCGATACACGTGGATTCATCTCGATGATAACCATACGGCCATCAACTGGATTCACACCAAACTGTACGTTTGAACCACCTGTTTCAACACCAATTTCACGAAGTACCGCCATCGATGCATTACGCATGATTTGGTATTCTTTATCAGTCAGTGTTTGCGCTGGAGCAACCGTGATTGAGTCACCAGTGTGAACACCCATAGGGTCAAAGTTTTCGATAGAACATACGATGATACAGTTGTCGTTTTTGTCACGAACAACTTCCATTTCGTACTCTTTCCAACCGATTAATGATTCATCGATTAAAAGTTCATTTGTTGGTGATAAATCTAAACCACGCTCACAAATTTCATCAAATTCTTCTTGGTTGTATGCAACACCACCACCAGTACCACCCATAGTGAATGATGGACGAATGATACATGGGAAACCGATGCGACTAAGAACATCGTGTGCTTCTTCCATTGAGTGAGCGATTTCTGCACGCGGACACTCAAGGCCAATGTTCTTCATTGCTACGTCAAAACGCTCACGGTTTTCAGCTTTATCGATTGCATCAGCAGTTGCACCGATTAGCTCAACACCGTGTTTTGCCAGTACGCCGTGCTTATCTAAGTCAAGCGCACAGTTTAATGCTGTTTGACCACCCATAGTAGGTAGTACTGCATCTGGCTTTTCTTTTTCAATGATTTTCTCTACCACTTCCCAGTGAATTGGTTCGATGTACGTCGCATCCGCCATTTCAGGGTCAGTCATGATAGTTGCAGGGTTCGAGTTTACAAGAATTACTCGAAAGCCTTCTTCTCGTAGTGCTTTACACGCTTGTGCACCAGAGTAGTCAAATTCACAAGCTTGACCGATTACGATCGGGCCTGCGCCTAAGATAAGAATGCTTTTTATGTCGGTACGTTTTGGCATTGTTACTCCGGTTAAATTAGTTAGAACGTGCTTGCATCAAGTCGATGAAGTGGTCAAATAATGGCGCCGCATCATGTGGACCTGGGCTTGCTTCTGGGTGACCTTGGAAGCTAAATGCAGGCTTATCTGTGCGGTGAATACCTTGTAGGGTGCCATCGAATAATGAAACGTGAGTTGCACGTAAATTCGCTGGTAATGTTGCTTCGTCAGCTGCGAAACCGTGGTTTTGCGCTGTGATCATTACAACATTGCGGTCAAGGTCTTTAACTGGGTGGTTACCACCGTGGTGACCAAACTTCATTTTCACCGTTTGTGCACCTGAAGCAAGTGCAAGTAATTGGTGACCTAAACAGATACCAAAAATTGGCGTGTCTGTTTCTAGGAAAGTTTTAATGGCTTCAATCGCGTAAGTACACGGCTCAGGGTCGCCTGGGCCATTTGATAAGAAGATACCGTCTGGGTTTAATGCCAGTACATCTTCTGCAGATGTTTGTGCAGGAACGACAGTTAATTTACAACCGCGGTCAACTAACATACGTAAGATATTACGTTTAACACCGAAGTCATAAGCAACAACGTGGAACTTCTCGTCTGCTGCTTCTAGCGTTTTAAAGCCTGAACCTAAAGTCCAGCTTGATTCGCGCCACTCAAAATTTTCCTTGGTTGAGACAACTTTTGCTAAATCCATGCCTTTTAAGCCTGGGAAGGCTTGCGCAGCTTCAAGCGCTTTATTCTCATCTAACTCGTCGCCTGCAATGATACAACCATTTTGAGCGCCTTTATCACGTAAGATACGTGTTAATTTACGAGTGTCGATGTCTGCAATACCTAAGATATTGCGTTCTTTTAAGTAATCACTTAACGATTGCTCGTTACGGAAATTACTTGCTAGCAGTGGCAAATCACGGATCACTAGGCCTTTAGCCCAGATTTGACCCGCTTCTTCGTCTTCGCTGTTAGTACCCGTATTACCGATATGTGGGTACGTCAAAGTTACGATTTGTTCCGCGTATGAAGGGTCAGTCAAAATTTCTTGATAACCAGTCATAGACGTATTGAATACTACTTCACCGACTGACATGCCGTCAGCGCCGATTGCAGTACCGCGAAACACTGTGCCGTCTTCTAGGACTAACAGAGCGGATTTAGTCAAGTTAACCTCCTAACAGTAAAAAACGGGAGTAAAGTCATTTGCTCTACTGCCCGTTTAAAGCGATTGGAAACACGCATTTATGAATTTTTGGCAAATTGGCACTATTCTACAGTAAATTAGCTTTCAGATCTAATC